>CAZBBN010000051.1:0-7849 GCA_964490195.1 uncultured Nitrosopumilaceae archaeon | reverse complement strand
TGAAAAGTTATGTTTGCCAAATTCTTCTACAACTTTTGAAACATCGCATTCAACATATCGTCGCGTCTTGGGTCAATACCCTACGTTTCCGTGCATTGCACTAAACCAAGATTTAATGCGCACACATTCGGTAAAAATACTGATTAAATACATACTATGATTATCATTTTTGATTTTGTCCTTGATAGCAGAGTAAATGTTAAGTTTTTTGAGATCTCTTAAAATTCATGAGTGAATCCAATTATCTTGCCTCGTTAAAAAATAGAGAATTCTTCTTTTTACAAAAATTATGTGATAATTCAATTTCTCAATCTGAAAAGAAGAAGTTAGAAAAAGAATTAGAAAAAACTCGCTTGGAGATCGAAAAACTAAGGTAAGTACTTTTGACAGAATGGATGTGTCACATTTGTCTTAAAAGAGGAAAGATGAAAAAAATGGATAGGCTGCATCTCTGTACATCATGTTTTGATAATGTTACAAAATTAATGGAAACAAAACCATCATCAATTTCCAAAGAATCACATAATTAAAAAAACATCACAGGTACTCGTCCTTTTATCGTAATAAAATATCAAAAATAATACATGAAAGGAAACATTAATTCCCGATAATTTGGAGTACTATATTTCTCTCTCTTCCTTGAGTATCTAATTCTACAAAGACAATTTGTTGCCAAGTTCCTAACAATAGATTCTCGTCATTAAATGGAATTGTTAGTGAAGGGCCAATTAATGACGCCTTTACATGAGAGCGACCGTTTCCATCATGCCACATTTGCTCGTGTTTATAATTTAGTTCGTTGGGGGCAATTCTAGACAACATGTCTGGAAAATCTTCTAACAAGCCTGGCTCGTATTCAATCGTAGTCACTGCTCCAGTTGAACCTGCTACAAAAATTACTATAATTCCGTTTGAAATAGGTGATTCTTTAATTTTTGCGGAAATCTTGTCAGTGATATCTATAATGTCATTTTCTCCTTTGGATTGAAATTTGATGGATTTTGTAATTACAATCATCTTTTATTAAATCAAAATACAGATTCAAATCTCTTTCCATTGAACAAATTATCTTTAGTTTTGACTCGTAATTTTAGAATCCTTTATAACATCTTCATATCTGTTAGTTTTTCAAAAGCTTTTTGATAATCACAGATATGCTTAAGTTCATAAAATTATTTGAAATATAATGCAATTAAAATTTGGCAGATGGACTGCAAAAGCAGACAATTGTGCTTCTATTTATCAAGGAAATACATCGTTATCATTTAACATAAAAGGTCCTGGAGAGATTACTGTTTATCATGATGATAAAATATCAAAATTTTATAAAGATGGAACGATTTCAGGGGGGAAAATTAAAATCAAAACTTCGTCCTATAATTGGATTTCAGGAACATACATTGGCCCTTCAGATAATATGGAATTTGAACAAGAATGGTTTGCAAAATCTGGAACATGGCAAACAGTGTATCATGGAGAAAAGGCCAAATTGTATAGGATTTTAGGTCCTACTACTCAAAGAGACAGTGACATACTGGTATCAGTTGATGGATTACAGACGGGATGTTTTTTACCCAAATCTCAAAGTGTTGATGTAAAAGGTGAACATATCAAAATAAAGAAAAGGCGAGGGCCTTCTTTTGTTAGCGGCTATGCTTATTCGTTAAAATAAGAAACAATCCTCTCAAATTCTAGTTTTTACATGTGTTGAAACAGATTATTATATACTTTCAAGCGTATTGGATGCCATTCATTTTGGATATTATGTGATAGTGGTTATGGATGCATGTGCAACCAGCAAAAAACAAGATCAAATACATGTAAAAGGAATCTTTGAAAGATTTTCAGGACAACTCAGGATCATTTCTATAAATGACTTGGTAAACCATTTTCAAAATCATCTTAAAAATTAATTTTTATTTTTTATGATCTCCAAATATACAAAAGATACAAACATCATAATAGACATTCCATATTTTTCGTTCACATCCACACTTGCAAGGACATTTTTTGTTCGTCATTTTTTGATATTATCTATTTTACAATCATGACGGGAATTTTTGAACTGTATAGTATTCCACTAGAAACACTTCCCAGAAAACCCGCTTTCGGATCTCCTTTTCCTCTTGAACCTAGAATTATTATGTTGCTTTTTGATGTTTTTGCATAGTTTGTAATTATTTTTACGGTATCATTTCCAAAAAGGATCTTTTGTGAAAACTTTATTCCTTGACGAGATGCACTTATTTTCGCTTTTTCAAGAAATTCGTTAGCTAATTTTGATTTGTATGTTACATAAGTATCAAATGTTCCCACTAAATTTTTTGGGTATATTGGTAGCACATGTATGCCTATTATTTGTGAACTTCCCAGTCTTGCTAGAGATATTGCCTCGTTTAATCCTCTTATGGAGTTAAGAGACCCATCTAATGGAACCAGAATTTTTTTAAATCTATTTTTGAGCACGACATAGTTACATGTACTTGATATTTATCAAATACTGATGATTTGCAATTGTGATTTTGTATTGTCAGAAACTTCTGCAAACCCCAAATATTTTTTTCAGAGCAGGTATTTACAGCATTACAGAGTCTAATATTTTGGTTGAAACTATTTTTGCATTCTTTTCAGGATCTAAAGTGGTATCAATTGTTATGTGTTTTCCTTTTATAGGTTCATAAATTTTTTTCATTTTTTGATAAACCTCAACATTTGCATCTGAATAGTCCTTTTTCCGTTCTTTTATGCGAGAAATTATAATATTTTCTGGACACATGCATTCTATCACAAAAAATTCCTTATCTTGAATTCCTAATTTTTTCTTAACTTCTATTCTGGACTCTTCTCTATTGAATGTAGCATCAAGTATACAATTTGTACCTGAATCATAGAGATATTTTGCCAATAGTATCATGATATCATAAATGAGTCTTCGTTCATCTTTTTCATATGTAGGTAACGAGATTATCTCTTTCCTAATTTTATCTGTAGATAAAATAATGGCATTAATTAATGGAGCGAGTTTTTTTGCAAAAGTGGTTTTTCCAACACCAGGTAATCCGCAAACAATTACTATCATAACAAATCATTCCATATCTTATGTATAAAAAATAAAAAGAGTTAGAATTTATTGTTTGTTACATCTGCCACAATCAATCCCTTTAACATCTCGGCATGTTTTTGCCTATCAGATTTTATCGTATTCCAAACTTTTTCAGCTTCAGAATCATTTGCCTTTTTAGCATCTTCGATATATCTATCTGCATGTGATAGAAATTCCAAGGTTTTTGTAATCTGATGTATGCTGTTGTAACAGTTATCATTCAAACATAGTTCAGTCATTGATTATTAATAGATAAAATCTAATTTTAAACCAGTATGTGATTATCACTTTTGATTAATGAAGAGATAGGTTATCAGAGCAAAGAAAAGAACTCAATAATATCGGTTTTACTAATTATGCCCATCTTTCTTTCTTTTTTATCCACGATTGCCAAACCATTTAGGTGGTTATCGATCATTATTTGACAAGCAGATGCTAAATCATCATCAGGTAAAACTGAGATGATTTTCTGTGTCATAATATCTCTGGCTATTGAAACTCCTCCAAATCCACTCTCTGAGAGAAAACCTTTTCTCATACCTCCGGATAGTGCAGCAGGCTCTGTTACGTTAGTATTTGTTCCCAGTTGTAACACTATTGCAAAAAAATCTCTAAACGTGATTATGCCTAATGGGGTATTTTGGGTATTCGTTACGATCATTCTAGATACATTGTTCTTAATCATTTTTTCAATGGTTTCTGAAAGAGAAGATTCAGTTGAAACTGAAACAACGCCAGGATTTTTCAAGTCAACCACCTTGTGTTTTCCAAAATAATGTTCTGCGAAATATTTAACAAGATCTGTTTTTGTGATTATTCCTTTTAATTCATTTTCATTTCCAATTGCTATCAAACTGATATTTTTTGCAAACATTATGTTGGCACATTGTTTTAGAGTTTGAGAACCATCAATGAACTCAATTTTTTTCATGACTTTTGATATGTTTATTTCTTCTAAATTTTGGGCAGTTTTATTTGAATAAAGATAAAAACCAATATCTCTCTCACAAAGAATTCCTGTAGGTTTGCCATTTTCAGTCACTACAAGTTGACCAATATTATTTTCTACCATCTTTTTTATTGCATCTAAAAGTGAAGCATTTTTTGAGATGTCAATTGATTTTTTTAGGATATCCAATGCTGTCTTCAATAAATTTTGTGTTAATTGACAGACTAATTAAGTGACAAGATGTTTTTCAACAATGATTTTATTTATGTAAAAAAAAGTTTTCATGTGATAATTAAAATGGATTTTAAATAATCTATAAAACTATATTATGCTATTTGATGTTTGCCAAAAATTAGTTCATTACAAAATTCTTGAATGTTTTGTAAATTTTTTTCAACAATTTCATTAATTTGATTTTTTTCCATACTGGATATGATTCCCTTAGAGATGGGTTGTACAATAACTGCTTTTGGTTCGTTTACAGGTCTTCCAATTACATTATACATCCAAACACATACTTCATCCAAATTGTGCATATTGTTATGTATTTCATTAGCAATTTTAAAAGAAAGTTCATTGTATATTTTACCTATGTGACTGACAGGATTTTTTCCTGCAGTAGCTTCTGCACCTGCAGGTCTACTTGGAGAAATTACACGACTAGCCATATTTCCCCTCCCAACCTGACCGGAATCTGCACTATCGGCAGACGTACCTAAAACTGTCATGTATAGACCCGAAACTCCCTTACCTTTAGAATCAAGACAGTTCATAGTTATAGTGATTTTCATATTGTATGTCTTTTTTAGAAATTCATTAATTTCTTGAAGCATCTCATCTTTTCTTTGAAAATATTGATTCTCTGATGAAATGTATCTATCAACAAATGCCATCGCAATAGTAAGATCAACATGATTAGAATTTCTGAATCCCATCACTTTTACATCTTCACCAGATTCTGGAAATTTATCTTTGAATTGTTTTGAGTTTATGAATTGCTCTGTATGAAGTACAATTGATTCAGTTTCTGTAAAAGGTGCATAACCTACTAGTGCCGATGTATCATTTGATAGAAATGAATTGGTATTTTTAAATATAGAGCGCAGTTCCTTTGATGCAACTCCAATTTCTACTTGATATTCAACATGCTCCTCATTTACGTATCTTAAATTTTTATCAAACCATTCTTTTGCAGTTTGTTTAGCAAAATCTCCAACTTCAAGTTTTTTATTTCCGATATCAAATGTTGCACGATCCCCCAAAATCATCTTCATTGGTTTTGTTAGTTTACCTCCACCAAAATTATTTTCACTTTGTCCGGCAACTAACAACGCCTTATCCATGTTGTGGTGTTGAATTGCACCTGTTTCTTTGAGATATAATTTTGACAGATCAATAGATATTTGATTCATCACAAGGTCACAAATTGTATCTGGGTGTCCTAACCCTTTTCTTTCAACAATTTCAAATCTTTTTTTGAATGTAGGAATATCATTAACTGTTTCAATAAATATTTGATTTGTCACAGAAAAACATTATCTGTAGAATCATAAGTTATGTTTCATGATTCCTAAAACTGATAATTATCTGTCAGTTTAATGCTTAAAGATATTTAAATATACAAGTGGAAAAAGAAACAATACTTTATGAGCGGCTAGCAAACCACAAAGTGAAGTGTTTAGCTTGTGCTCGTTATTGTGAGCTGGGTGAGGATCAAATTGGTTTGTGTGGAATTAGGGGAAATAAAAAAGGAAAACTTGTCCTTTATGTATATGGAAAAGTAGCCGCAGCACATATTGATCCAATTGAGAAAAAACCTGTAACTCATTTTATGCCAGGAAGCAAGGTTTTCTCAGTTGGAACAACTGGATGTAATTGGCTCTGCAAATATTGCATCAACTTTGATCTCAGTCAAAGAAGAAAGATCGAAGGAGTAGACATTACTCCAGAAGAAGTTGTAGATAATGCACTTCAAAGAGGGTGTCATGGAATTGCGTATACCTACAATGAGCCTAGTATATTCTTAGAATTTGCCCGAGATTGTGGGATCTTGGCAAGAAAGAAAGGTTTGTTCAACGTTTTTGTTTCAAACGGATATGGTACACCAGAATCAGTTTCGATGATGAATGAATTTCTAGACAGCATAACTGTTGATTTTAAAGGAAATGGGGAAGAAAAATTTGTTAGAAAATACATAGGAATCCCTAACTCTCAGCCAGTTTTTGACACATTGATTGAAATTAGAGATAAAACAAAAATTCATGTTGAAATTACTGATTTGGTAGTTCCACAAGTTGGAGATGATTTGGAACATGCCAAAAAACTTTGCAAGTTTGTATATGATAAATTTGGACCCGATATGCCGATTCATTTTTTACAATTTCACCCATCATACAAGATGATGGAGTTTGAGTCTACCCCTGTTAAAACTTTAGAAAAACATCATGAAATAGCAAAGAAAGAGGGTTTGAGATATGCATATGTTGGCAATGTTCCAGGGCATCCACTTGAACATACCTATTGCCATGAATGCAAAAAAATTGTTGTTAGGAGATATAATTTTGACATTTTAGAATGGAATCTTGATAAAAATAACAAATGCAAATACTGTGAAACCAAAATTCCCATTGTCGGAAAACTAAATCCAGCATACAAAGAAAGAAGATTTGAGTTTGTGTTTTAATTTATCTGAGTAATGCATAATTTCCATTAAACAATAAACAGTTAATATCAAATTATGCCTATTATTGAAATTTTGTATCTGCTGTTCATTTTCTCCAGATACCATAAAGGCATTTGAATATAATACTGATTTAGTTCCTATTGCATCTGGTGTATTAGTACCATTTTCTGGTCCAGAAATGTATAACTTTCTTCCATTTTTAGCTGCAGAAACAATGGCGATTAGTGATGCAACAGTTGTGGGAAAGTCACTTTTATTTGGAAGATACAAGCCTCAAATTTGAATTATATTCGGTCAAAAATTCCATTTAAAAGTGAAACCAGTACTAATTCTTGACTTTGATGGAACAATAGCAAACACGCGAGATGCAATAATTGATATCATGAATGGATTAGCAGATGAATTGGGATTCAGAAAAATAGAACAAAAAGATATTGAATATTTACGTGGCAAAAAACCAAAGGCCATACTAAAACATCTTGGAATATCTCTATTCAAAGCACCATTTGTAATAAGAAAGACAAGAAAAAAGATCAACGCATCAATTGCAACACTAGAGCCTTCAGTAGATTGGCTTCCAGTACTACAATCACTAAAACAGCAAGGCTGTCATATTGGAATAGTCACTACAAATACCGAGGAAAACGTCAAAAAATTCTTGCATGCAAACAACCTTGACTTATTTGACTTTTTTTACACTGCAGGACAAATATTTGGAAAAGACAAGATAATATCTAAAATAATCCACAACATGAAATTTTCTGACATCTATTTTGTAGGAGATGAAATAAGAGACATGGAGGCAGGAAAAAAGGCCAAGGTAAAAACAGTTGCAGTAAGCTGGGGATATAACACTGCAGAATCACTACAAAAAGAAAATCCTGATTACATAATAGATTCACCTCAGGAACTAGAAAAAATAATTTTTAAATAAAATGTGTATGGGACAATAGATAACAAATCAAAATAGAATTAAACAAGGAAATTATCTTAAAGTGGTAGACTATCTGAATGAATCAAAGTTTTTAGATGCTTATGAAAAAATAACACTATTACAAGTATGAATCAAGCACCCATGCGTAAAAAGTCGATTGCGGCAACTGATTTAGGCATG
>CAZBBN010000050.1:0-7865 GCA_964490195.1 uncultured Nitrosopumilaceae archaeon | reverse complement strand
TTTGGTATTTAAAATAATTTCCAAATAATATTATCTGAAAGTTCAATCTAAACCCCGACCAATTTTATCAACGACGAGAATAATTCGCTGATAAAATCAAGAAAAAAATTAGGACGATATTTTCTGACTGATCTTTGGTTTTTATTACCATTTTTTAAAATTTTACTATTGACTGGTAATGAATCATCTAAACTTTCAATTCGTGATATTGCATTAAAAGGAACAATTGTTGCCTTGATAGTTACTATTCCCTCACTTTCTACTTTTGTTCTAGTGTGGATTATTCTTGATGATTTATTTTTAGGAGTGATATTGGGTGCTTTTGTTCATTTCATTGCAATGGGATTTTCTTTAAAAATTTCTAAGAAATTACTAGTCAAAAAATAGATGAATAGATCATTTATTTCATCGTAATTCATTTTCAAAATGATGGATTTTACAAAAATTGAGAATGATTTGATCTCTGAAATTAAACTACAACCTATTCAAGCAAAAGTGTATTTGCTGATTACATGCCATGGAAAAATGTCTGCAGCAAAAATTGCTGAAAAATTAAACATTTCTCATGATGAGGCCCAAAAGGCATCTGAGGATTTAATGACTCTTGGTGCTTTTATTGATATTACTGAAATTGAATTTGAGGCAATGCATCCTAGGTTTACTGCAGTTAATATGTATAGAAGAATGTGTGAGCGAGAAAATATGGCCTTTGGACAAAATAAAATTGTTGATAGTATAGGAGTAATTTTAGAAAAACCTTACGATGATGTAAGAACTAAATAATGCTAATGGTGGATGACCAACATTGAGTGTTGAGACTGAAACTTGTAAACATCAGCCAGTTTACTTTGGAGTGGTAAACATCAACATAGATGAGAGAACCATCGGTTCTGTTGATGTTTGGAGATGTGGTCTTTGCAAGAAAAGATTTTGTGAAGAAAAACAATTAGGTATTGAAGAAATATCTGATCTGGTAGGGATGCCGAAAATTGACTCTGATGCAAAATGGGCAGTAACAATTTGCAAATTACAACAGGGAAAATACAAATGGAAATTAGTAAGACTAAAAGAAAACGGTGAAATAAAACATGAATGCTTAGATGAACAAATTATTCCACTCAAAATAAATAATTTCAAAATTGAAGACGATAAGCATTGGAGCTTTTTAATTGATGATAATATTAACAAGGCAGTAGAAATTTAATTTCTAAAATGGATCTTAAAGTTCACATTAACAATGTTCATGGGAATCAGATGGCTGCAAAAATTACTGGAAATTTTACTTTAGATGGTAATGAATTTCGTTTTACTGCGATTGCATTTGGTAGAATTGGTGGACAAAATGTTGGTGCAAAAATTTCAAAAAACACTGAGAACGAATTGGAAAAATTGGGATATGATGTTGAAGAAGTGATTCTTATGCTTCAAAAAAATTTACTACAAGGAGATCTAACACTACCAGAAGGTCTTAAAAAAGAGTCTTTTGTTGATGACTAAAATTCTGCTTCTTTTAATGCCTTAGCACAGGAACAATTTCTAGTTTTAGGAATTTGTTCAATTAGTTTTGTTAATATCCTCTTTGTTTTCTCTACATTTTTTGATAATGTCTCTAAAACTTCTTTTGCTGTAACAGGTTTTTCAGCCCACACATCATAATCTGTAACAGTTGAAATTGATGCATAACACATCTGTGCTTCTCGTGCTAGCTGACATTCTGGAACCAATGTCATTCCAATAATATCTGCACCCGTTGTTCTGTAGAATTTTGATTCTGCTTTAGTTGAAAACCGAGGACCTTCAATGCAGACATAAGTGCAATCTTTATGCATTTTCAAATCTTGATTTTCTGTTACTTTGAGGATCGATGATTGCAATTCTGGACAAAAAGGATCTGCAACAGAAATATGAATCACTCTTCCTTCTTCTGAAAATGATCCGTTTCTAGATTTAGTAAAATCTAGAAATTGTGAAGGTAATGCAAAGTGTCCTGGTTCTAATTCTTCTTTAAGACTTCCTACTGCTGATGGTGCAATGATTCTTGTGATTCCTAATTCCTTGAAAGCCCAAATGTTTGCTTTAAAATTAATCAGATGTGGAGGAATTGTGTGTTTTTTTCCATGTCTTGGAAGAAAAGCAATCTTTCTTCCATTAAAAATTCCCACTGTTATTGTATCTGAAGGCTTTCCATAAGGCGTATCGACATCAATCTCTTGTACATTTTCAAGTAATCCTGAATCATAAATTCCAGTTCCACCAAAAATCCCAATCTCTACATCTTTTTCCATTAATACTTCACCAATGATTTGCAATTATAATTGCTAATTCCTTTCATCCCATTTAGTTCTGTTAATTCTATGATAAATGCAAAACCCGCAATTTTGCCTCCTACTTTTTCAATTAATTTTGCTGATGCTTTTGCTGTACCTCCTGTAGCAAGTAAATCATCACAAATGAGTATTCTTTGACCTTTCTCAATTATGTCCTTTTGAATTTCTATGGTGTCTTTTCCATATTCTATTGCATATGACAGTTTTACAGTTTTTCCCGGTAATTTTCCTGCCTTTCTAATCATCATCATTCCTTTGTTGTATCTTGAGGCTAAAATACATGCAAGAATGAATCCACGTGATTCAATTCCTGCAAATACATCAATATCTTTAGTATGAAAATACTTGGAAAATTCGTCTACAATTTCAGATAATGCTGATGGATCCTTTAAAATTGGACTAAAATCTCTAAATAAAATTCCTTTTTTAGGAAAATTTGGGTATTCTGCAATTTTTTCTTTTAAATTCATGACTATCTATCATCTTAGGTGAAATAAAATTGTTTGATGCTAATTTATTTCAAAAGTTGTTTCAGCAGAATTGAATGCATCTGTAGCTTTGGCTGTATATGTTCCTGGTGCTGTTTCCTCTGGAATAATCCATGGAAGTTTAATGTCCCCTGATTTTGATGCTGCAATTGATAATTCATCAATGACTTTTCCATCAGAATCTATAATCTGTATATTGACAGTTTGCTGTGCTCCAAAAATTTGAATGTTTTTTGATTTACCTAAATAACTATCTTCATTGTCTATTATTGATATGATCATTCCTTCTTGTGCTATTGCTTTAACTTCAATTTCTGTAGTGTCAAAATTTGATCCACTTTTTGCAGTAATCTTCCATGTTCCTGTTTTACCATCTGTAGGAACTCTGAATGAATCCTCAGAAATTTTTCCATTTTTATTTGAAAATGTTTCTCTAACCTTGATTATCTTTCCATCGGGATCTGTCATGGTTACTGTAAGAATAACGTTAGGACTAGTATCCCCTAAAATTAAAATTGAATCTCCTGGATGATATTCTGTTTTTGTGGTATTGATGTCAATTTCCCCAGAACCTACTTGTAATCCTACTGCAAAAATTTCTGTGCTTTTTGCACTTCCTTTACCAATAACTGCTGAATATACTCCTGGTGAAAAACCATTTAAATCCAGAGAATAAGTTTCTCTTCCATCAGGTTGTAATTTTATAGTTATCGAGTCTCCTTTTGGCTTATCTGATGGATCAATAATTAGCAAGGTTACAATTTCTGATGCCTTACCTGTAATTGAAATAATTGCTGTGTCTGTAGATTTATAATTTAATTTATCAAATCCCAAATTTACTGGAATTGTAGGTAATTGCCCAATTCCGACAAAAATAAATTCTTTGTCTTTTTCCTGTGTTGCAATTAATGTATATGTTCCTTCTGTAATACTTGTTAATGTAGGATATTCAAACTCTACAATACCTGATTCATCAACTTCAAACGATTCTGAAAATATCTCTTTTCCAAGAGGATCTTCTAATGTTAACTCAATTGGTTTGTTTGGTAATGCTGTTCCATTAAATGTCATAGTTTCTCCTGGTTCAAATTTTAAACTAGTAGGCGTGATGATGATTACTTTATCTGATTCTACTGTCCATTGTTTTAGAATTTGTTGTCTTCCATCAGAAATAGTTGCACTATATTCCCCAAATGGTGTATCTATTGAAACAATGATTGGCTCTGCTAATTCCCAATTTCCTTTTGAATCTACTTCTGCTGTTCTTGAGTTGATAGTCTTCTCATCTGAATTTTTAATCTTTGCAGTGATAGCACTTCCAGGATCTGCAGTTCCAGAAATCTCTAACAAGTCTCCTCTATGCACAATATTAGGAATACCTTGGATGGTTAATTTGATATTTTCTGATTCTGGAATTCTATTCTCTACCTCGCCAATTCTAAGACTGAGTTTTTTTTCTTCACCTTCTTTATCCTTAACTATAAAATCTACTCTATCTGCTTGCTGTTCTTCTGGGATTTTCATTGTAGTCATAAAGTGTCCATCCTTGTCTGTCGCAAAACTTCCAATCTTCTTTGAATTGATGTAAAAATCAAATTCTTGGGATGCTCCAAATTTATCGCCTGTAACTCTAATAGACGATCCTATGTTTGGTTTTTCTGGGACTATTCTAAATGATGATTCTGTAGAAATACTGGCACCTGTATTTTCTTCAACTTGAATATTGTTTGGATTCTGAATTACTTTTGATAATTCTTTTGGTAACACTTTACCCGTGTCTATCTGTTTATTTTTATCATCCAATGCTTTCCAATTTATTCCTGAATTTACTTTATCTGTTTTAACACCAAATTTTACAGATTCGCCTTTTTTGATTGGTTCAGATGATGTGAAAACAATTACTCCTTGTGGTGTTTTCTCACCTATCCATCCTTTTTCAGTTTTAAAAGATTTGAAACTAAAATCACTTCCAACCCAAATCCTAAAAGTACTGATGTCTTTATCTTGAACATTTGTTAATTCAATAACTGTTGTCTCTTCAAGAGCAATACTTGTCACATCAACTTCTTCTGCATAAGATGGAATTGTTACTAGTGCTATTGAAAGTAATAATGTGATTGAAAAGATGATTCCTCTCACTGAGAATTTGCGCATGTTCACCAAATCATCCATCTCTCTCTTAAACCTTAAAGATTTTTTCCTGATTTACTATTTTTAAATTCAGTATCTTTCATAAGCAAACTTCTTAAATCTTAAGCCTTGGTCTTTTGAAATTTACTTGGGTCAGGCTTTGCAGCTATATTTTGATATTGTCTTATTCTCTCAGCAATTAATCTATATAATGATCTAAATTGATCCTTTGTTTTGTCTGTAAGAAAATCAGTGTCCTCAAGGGCAATCTTTTCACATATGTATCTGGTAATCTCTTCATTATCAAATTCCCCCCAGTCATCTTCTCTGTGATCTTGCCATATTTTTTTCAACTTCTCTAACACTCCTTTTCCCTCTTTAGGTGTAACCTCTTCAGGCTTGAGATTTGAAAATCCCTCCTGTCTTAACTTTATTTCATAAGTTTGATTTACTGGATGCAAATAGTCTTCTAGTGCAATATAGTCTTCAATTGATTCTAGTTTCTTTCCTTCCTTTTCAAAGAATATTGTTTGAATAGATGAAAACTCATTTGAGACTAGCTGAGCAGAAATCTGCTTTGATTCTTCAGAATTATCTAACAATACAAATGTCCTGTAACCATGATTTCTGTAAAAAATTGCTAATGGTAAAACTGAATTTTTATTATATGCTGCAACAACATTCAGAGGATTCATTGAGATATTTGGATCTTGTAAGAATTTATCAAAAGCATTAAGATACATTGCATCAGACATTGTCTCTACAATTATTATTGGTCTTGAATTTGTCCCAATTTCCCTATCTACAATAGATTCAACTTGTCCTCTGGATAATCCATACAAAATTGGTGTTAATGTTTTATCATCTGCATTCCAATAATCATAAAATATTCTACTGAGATGCTTTCTTTTGTCCAATTCTACAACAAGTAAGTTTCCTGGTGTGTAATCAAATATCATAAATGGAGAGTGTGTTGCATACAAAACTTGGTTTGATCCAGCCAAGTTTTTCAACAAGTCTGAAATTCCCATTTGTTGAGTTGGATGAAGATTTCTTGCAGGTTCGTCTAAAAGTAATAATGCTTCTTTTAGTTCAGCTCTCTGTGTTTCAGCTGCAAAGTTTACGATAAAAGAAAATGTCCATTTGAATCCCTCTGCTCTTCTATTTAGTAATCCTGTGTTTGTTATTGTTCCATCTTTATGAACATCTGAAATTACCACACTCATGATATTACCTGGATTGTATCTCAAATCAACATGGATGGGATCTCCCTTCCATGCTGGATTTAGTTTGTTGGTTAATCTGTTGCTTGCAGCATTTAGAAGTTTGATACATTTTGAAGGGCTCTCTTTTGCACCATCTAACTCTTTCATGTCAAGTTCAGCAAGATAAAAGAGGTTTCTTACAGTCTCTGCCTTGTCAAATTCTTCAATGTATTCAATCGAATCTGCTCTTTCTCCTCTTTCTTCTCTAAGAAATTCATTTAGATTGATGTTGCCATAGATTTTTTTGTAATCTGAAAAGTAGACAAATCTTGGATGTAAATCAGATGCAATGAAATTCTCCAAGGCAGTTTTTATGCTTTCACCACTTAGCAAATTTGAAAATTGATTTTCTGGATTTTCATAGATTTTTTCCCACTCTTCAATAACTTTAGGTTCTTGAATTGCAATTACATGAAATTGATTGCTGAATTCTGCCATCCCGCTATCAAAAGTTTCTTGATTCTTTGGAACTGGTCCTTCAAAGAATTTCGTATTAATCTGTATTCTGAGATGGTTTGGAATAGTGTCAAAAAATCCTAGAATCTGCCTTGAGAAATTTTCCCATGAATTAATTCCTTGACTCTCATCTTCGCTAAGTTCAATATCTTCAAATTCGTATTGAACTTTTGGTCTTCTGTTTGTTCTAATTAATTTAATTTTTTTAATTTCAGGTAAACTTGGGAATTTTTCTTTTATTAACTCTCTTTCATGCTGATTTAGATCAAACTCTCCTTCTGCCAATCTGATCTCTTCTTTGAGCTCCTCATTCATTTCATCACAAAGATCTAGTTCTGAAACCTGCTCATCTCTATTTAATAAGGTCAATGCTTGAAGAATGGTAGTTTTACCACTTTCATTTCTTCCAACAAAGGCAGCTAAATCCCCAACTGTGATCTCTCCAGAATCATGAATACAACGATATGCTCTAACTCTGAATTTTCTAAGTCGCATCTAGCGATATTTAGTTGGCTACGATTTAACTCATTCGTCAAATTAATCTCAAGTTTCAAATTTTGCTAAATAGATATAAGGGAATTACAGATCTTAAAACAAAATGGCATCAAAAAGAATCTTTGTAGTATTTGTCTTACCTGTAATATTTTCACTAGCATTCGGTGCTGCTGTAATGAGCGATATTTTACAAAAACCTGACAGAGAATTAAACATGTGGCCAATGTCTTCCTCAGAAGGTTTTTCAACCCCCAATACTTCAATTGAAATCATTGGTCTATCTAAACAATATTCCACATTAGTACCTGTAGAAATTCAAGTCAAAGTAGGTGATTCTTCCTTTGAATGTGGCGATCTTTATGTTACAATTTATTCATCTGCAAATGATGTTATTACTCAAAGTGGCTTTTTTGAGCAATGCTTTGAAAAAGGAAACAAAATCATTCCTGTTGATGATCAGTTCTCAAAAATCATTGATACTCCAGGTTCATATGAGGTTGTAGTCGAAATGGTTTCAAAACAACTAAAGAGTATTTCAGCAAAAGGAGCATTTACTGTTAAATAGGCATGAATTTTTCTATGATAAATAAGAGCTTGAATTTAAAAAATATGGTGATTTAATGGCAAAGAAAAAAAACACTCTCACTGATGAAGCAGAAAAAATAAAGGCTGAATTAGCTGAATTAAAAAAGAAAAAGAAAGTT
>CAZBBN010000049.1:0-7974 GCA_964490195.1 uncultured Nitrosopumilaceae archaeon | reverse complement strand
GATGGAGATAATCGAACTAAAATATTATGGCCTTTTGACGGACTAGATAATTAAATCTAAAATTATCTTCAAGAAAGGTTCAAACCTCTAAGGATTCGTACCTAAGAAGAGTATGCTTTAGGATATCTCATCTAAAGAAAAATAATCAACTCAAACGTTTGTAAATCTCTTTAAATTCCCTTGAAAGATTATATGAGATGTTTAGTGCATGTGCTAATTGATTCATCGATGTCATATTATTTCCAATTTGTCTTAAAATTGTCAAAGCTTTTTGTGGAGAAGTTACAGATAGCGGTTTTTGACCAGTCCATGTTTCAAAAGAATCCTCTACATCCAAACAAAAATTCAAAATGAATTCTCTCCAGTTTTGCATTTTATTTATATTTTCCCCCCCGAGACACATTTGTGACAGCTCACGAAATTCATTTTTTCTATCAGTGTATAGCATTTCGAGTGCTTTGTGGATTTTTTCTTCCGTATATTCTGCAGAACTTAGCATGTACATTCCTTCAAGGCTCATAATCATAAATCGTCAAATGGGCAATTAAACTACTCCAAAATTATCATATTTGAAAATACAATCTACTTCATCCCCAAAAAGACGGGTGAATCCCTGTAGAGTTGAATCATCAGAAATTACTCTGTACATTCTTATCACAATAGAATATATCGAAGAAATTTGAATCCCAAAATATGATAAACATCACATTTAATTTTACAAATTCTCAGGCACAAAATGTCCAACAGATATGGAAAACAAAAAACAAAAAAGATTACAACGCATTTTATGATCCTTCAGATAGATATACAGAACTAAGTCAAATTGCTTACTATTACATTGGGGATCTATTAGATCATGCAAAAGCACTTTGTGCAATCACCAATCCATCTCCACAATCATACAGACTACTGGTACCAGACTTTGAGGCTCCAACTAATATTGCATGGGAAAAATGAATCGCTCAGTAAGTGTGAGAATCTCTGCTCATCATAGAAATTATATTATTGAAAAATCAGCAAAAACCATGTCAATAAACGAAATTACCTACGTACAAAATATCCACTCAATAAGAAATACCTGTCAAATAGTAGGGCATATTGACAGATTAACATCGTAGGTGTATTGAATGGATATTGAAGAAGAAATAGAACATGTTTCAAAATTAATGAAAATTGACATTGGCGATAATAAAGAATTTGTCGAGAAAGTACATACAATGATCAATTATTTTGATATTTTAGATTCTGCAGATGTGGATTCAGAAGAAATTTCTATGCAAGAAATTCCAATTTCAAATTTACGAGATGATGAATATGTTCCATTTAATGAAAAACTAATTGAAAAATTAAAACATTACAAGGGAACATACGTTCGTGCACCAAAGATGTCTTCATGAATCTAAAAATATCTGCTCTTGATTATATTCAAGAAGTAAAAAATGGAAATATTTCTGCTGAAGATTTTGTTGCAAAAACTTTGGAACAAATTAAAAACGTTGATGACAAACTACATGCATTTTTGTTAGTAAATGAAAGTGCTGTTGATCAAGCAAGGGAAATTGATAAGAAAATAAAATCGGGTGAAAAAGTTGGGAATTGCTTTGGAATGCCAATTTCAATTAAAGACAATTTGTGTATTAAAGGAAGTAAAACTACATGTGCATCAAAGATGCTTGAAGATTTTGTTGCACCATATGATGCTACAGTTATCACAAAATTAAAACAACAAGATGCAATATTTGTTGGGAAGGTAAACATGGATGAATTTGCAATGGGGCTTACAACGGAATTTAGCGCATATGGTCCAAGTAAAAATCCCTGGAATACAGAATATGTTCCAGGTGGTTCATCTGGGGGCAGTGCAGTTTCTGTCAGTGCTTTTGAATGTATTGCTTCTCTTGGTTCTGACACTGGAGGTTCTGTTAGAAATCCTGCTAGTTTTTGTTCAACAGTGGGATACAAGCCAACATATGGTTTGATTAGTAGATATGGATTAATTTCATATGCTAATAGTATTGAACAAATTGGTCCTCTCACTAGAACTGTAAAAGACACAGCATTTATGCTAAATATGATATCAGGATTAGATCCTAATGATAATACTACGATAGATAACAACAATGAAGATTATCTCACTGGTATAGATTCCGGTATTGAAGGGAAAAAAATAGGCATAATTAAGGAGATGATGGGGGAAGGAATAGATCCTGCAGTATTGAGTGCAACAAAAGAAGCAATATCAAAACTTGAGGGGTTGGGAGCAATCTGCGAAGAAGTATCCCTTGAGATGGTAAAATACTCCGTTGCTGCATATTATACTATCACTGCTACAGAAGCTGGAAGTAATCTTGCAAGATATGATAATCTAAGATATGGTTATGATTTCCCGGTTGAAGGATATGAATTTAATTCCTACATTTCAAAAGCAAGACGTAACTTTGGTCCCGAAGTAATAAGAAGGATGATTCTTGGCGGATTTGTCCCATCAGCAAGTCAGGCAGGAAAATATTTTCTAAAGGCATTAAAAGTCAAAAGTAAACTGACAAAAGAAATCAACGAGGCATTTAAGAAATTTGATCTTTTAATTGCGCCCACAGTACCATTGCTACCATTCAAGTTTGGTGAAAAAATTAATGATCCTGTTTTATTATTCTTAGTTGATATCAACACCATAGCTGCAAACATTACAGGAAAGCCTGCAATTTCAATACCTTTCTCACATTCAAATGGATTACCAATTGGAATACAGCTTTTAGCAAATTCAAAACAGGACAAATTATTACTTCAAGCAGCTTATGCATTAGAACAAACTGTCACTTTACCTGAGGTTCCACTATGACTATAATTGGTTTAGAAATTCACTGTCAGTTAACAAATTTACAAAGCAAATTATTTTGTTCATGCAAAGCTAACTATCGAGAATTTGAAATCAATGAAAATATTTGCCCCATTTGTATGGGATTGCCTGGAAGTTTGCCTCTATTAAATAAAGAAGCGGTTAAAAAAGCAACAATAATCGCAATGGCATTAAACTGTACAACTCCTAAAAAAATTGCATTTTTTAGAAAAAATTATTTTTATCCGGATCTACCAAAAAACTTCCAAATCACACAACTTAACATTTATGGCGATACTAGTGTTGGAGGTTCTGGTTCCATAATGGTTGGAGACAAAAAAATCAGAATTACTAGAATTCAATTAGAAGAGGATCCTGGAAGGTTGATTTATGAAGGAAATTCGTCAAAAAATCAAATCACTTTAGTAGATTATAATCGTGCAGGCACACCATTAGTAGAAATTGTCACTGAGCCTGATTTTGAGACTCCTAAAGAAGTAAGAGATTTTCTAAATATTTTGTCAGACTTGTTGGAAAATTTGGGTGTTGCAGATCCTAGTTTAGAAGGGGCAATAAGGGCGGATGCAAATGTTTCAATCAAAGGCGGCAAAAAAGTTGAAATTAAAAATATTGGGTCCTTTCATGATTTGGAAAAAGCTGTTCATTTTGAAATTACTCGGCAAGAGAGTTTAAGTTCTCGTGACATTCCAATCATTCAAGAAACACGTCATTGGGACGATAAGCGAAAAATCACTGTTTCTGCACGTTCTAAAGAAGAAGATCTTGATTATCGTTACTTTTTAGAGGGAGACATTCCCTGGATTATGATTGATTCAAAAATTCAAGACCAATTAAAATCAGAAATGCCTGAAAGTATAATCTCTAAAAAAGAAAAATATGTTTCAAAATATAATATTCCTGCTCAGGTGGCAGATGTATTATCTTCTGATAAATTTTATTCAGATTTATTTGAAGAAGCTCATACTGAAAAAAATGCTAAAGAAATTGCAAATATCATTACCACTGATTTGATGGGATTAGTGGATACAAGAGAAAAACGTAAATTATCAAAACTTACTGCAACACATTTAAGAGAATTAGCTGATTCTGTTCAATCAGGAAAAATCTCCAGAAATTCTTCCAAAAATGCATTGCATGAAATTGTAAAAAGTGGAAAAGAACTATCCATGATAATTTCTGAATTAGATCTAGGGAATGTCTCTGACGCTTCAGAATTATCCGGGATTATTCAACAAGTAATCTCTGAAGAATCCCAAGCAGTAGAACAAGTAAAAACAAATCCTCAAACAATTAATTATTTGGTGGGAAAAGTTATGCAAAAAACAAAAGGAAAAGCTGACCCAACATTGACGTTGAATTTATTGAAAAAACAGATGGATGTTCAATGAGTGAACTTTCTCTAGAAGATATTGAATTTATCAAAATTCTTGCAAATTCTGATGCCTCAATTCTTCAGCAAGTGATGAATGATGCTACTAGGCATAGATTATATGAACAAACGGGTGTGATTTTGAGAGAATACTGCCTAGAAAACACCATGAATGCTAAAACTAACTGGACGGAAAAATTTCTTAAAGCAGGCATTACTGAAGATGATGGAAAATCAGCAATTGCATGTGCCAGACGTCTGGGCATAGAAATACTGTAAATCTAAAAATCTTTTTACACTATTTAGGTTTCTGAAAATTGAATATTGTCTAACTTTGAATTCATTCCAACTGAAAAACAAATCAGCGAATCAAATATTTTTCAATTCATGCAAAAGCACGGGATATCCTCATTAGAAGAATTATCTCAAAAAGCAAAAAATAATTTAGAGTGGTTTTGGGAATCAGTTGATAAAGATATTGGAATAGTTTGGGATGAACATTATACAAAAACACTAGATATTTCTAAAGGCATTGCGTGGTCAAAATGGTTTGTAAATGGTAAGACCAACATTTACAAATCTTCAGTAGAAAAATTCTCAAAACAAAATCCACAAAAAATTGCATATTATTTTGTGTCTGAAGATGGGAAAACTTCTAAAATTTCATATTTCGAATTAGATTTCAAAGTTTCAAAACTTGCAAATGCCCTAAAATCACTTGGAGTTAAAAAAGGTGATGTGATTGCAATTTACCTTCCTATGATCGAGGAGGCAATATTGACAATTCTTGCAGCATCAAAGATTGGTGCAATTCAAACAACCATTTTCTCGGGTTATAGTTCACAATCATTACATGTACGTCTACAGGATTGCAAAGCAAAAATTCTATTTATTTCAGATGGATTCTACCGAAAAGGAAGGCCTGTTTCTCAAAAAGAAATAATGGCCGAAGCAATAAAGAACACTAGTGTTGAAAAAACAATACTTGTTTCATACAAGGGAATAGATGAGTATCCAGAATCTAACAATATTATTTCATTTGAAAATTTAATCTCCACTCAAAACAATTTATGCGATACTGAAATTATGGATTCAGAAGATCCTTTGTTTATCCTATATACTTCAGGAACTACAGGTACCCCCAAAGGTGTTATTCATTGTCACGGTGGATTCTCAGTTTTTGCAGGGCATCAAGCAGCATATCTCATAGATACACATGAAAGTGATATCTTATTCTGGCCAGCAGATATTGGATGGATAACAGGCCTGGTATGGAATGTTTATGGGCTTTTGATTATGGGGGCTAGTGCCGTTATTTATGACGGAGCTCTGGATTTTCCAACGTCTGATCGAATTTGGAAGATATTATCTGATTACAACGCATCAATTTTTGGAATATCTCCAACCGCTGTACGATTATTTAAGAAAAATGATGTTGAACCACTAAAATCATACTCACTAGACAAAATCAAAAATATCCCTACAACAGGTGAACCTCTTGATGAGGATTCATGGTGGTGGTTGTTTGAAAAAGTTGGCAACAAAAAAATTCCCATAATGAATTTGTCTGGAGGGACAGAAATTGGCGGTGCCATGTTGTCGGTATTTCCAGGTATGAAAATAAAACCGTCCAGTGTTGGAATTCCTGTTCCCGGAATGAATGTGGATGTATTTGATGATGCTGGAAATTCTGTGAGAAAACAAAATGGGTATTTGGTTATCAAATCACCTTGGCCTGCAATGACTAGAGGCTTGTTAAATGATGATGCCCGATATCTTGAAACATACTGGTCTAGATTTGAAAATATCTGGTTTCATGGAGATTATGTCTATGTTGATGAAGATAATTTATGGTATATGCGTGGCAGAACTGATGATGTGATCAATATATCTGGTCATAGGTTGAGTACAGCTGAAATTGAACACACTGTAATTTCACACAAAAAAATATCTGATGCTGCATCTATTGGTATTCCTGATGAAATTACGGGTGAAGCGATTGTGATATTTTTTGTAGCCGACAAAAAATCGGAAATAGATTTAGAATTAGAAATTTCAAATTATGTGTCTGAAAAAATTGGCAAAGTTGCAAAACCAAAATTTGTCTTCCAGATATCTGATTTGCCAAAAACTAGAACCGGAAAAATAATGCGTCGATTGCTGAAATCAAAGTTAATGGGAATTGATCTTGGTGATTTATCATCACTTGAAAATCCTAATGTCTTAGATGAAATTCCAAAATTAGGTTGATAAAATCTCACTTGTTGATATTTACTATTTCACGCTTTATATCTAAATCTTGATTCCGATAATGTATCTTATTGAAATTTGTAGTTGATCAGCAAGTAGAAGATATTGAGATGCCTGAGAATCTCAAATTAAACACGTTTTTACAAGAATTTCATTCAGATTGTCCTCATCCTGAATGTAATTTTGGATTCTATGGTTTTGCATTTGGACAGTCCCCCTTTCCTGTACCCAAATTGATTCAAGAAGCATTGGTTAAAAATGCACACAGGGGAGCATATGCACCTATTTCGGGAATTCCCGAATTACGTAATGCCATATCAAAATACAACAAACATTATTTTGGAATGGATGTGTCTACTGAAAGAATTCATGTGGGTCCTGGAACAAAAGAGTTGATCTTTAATCTATTGGAGATTTTACATGGAACGGTAATTTTACCAACTCCTGCGTGGTTAGGATACCTTCCTCAAATAAGATTCTTAAAGAAAAATTATCACATGCTCCCAACTCGCTCAAATAAAAAAATATCTCCAAATGACCTTAAGCGATTGGCGTTGCGATTACATGACAGACAAAAGATTCTGATTTTTAATAATCCAAATAACCCAACTGGATTGCTTTATGATAAATTAGAGTTAGAAGAAATTTCTGATGTTTGTAGAGAACAGAATATCACTGTTATTTCTGATGAAATTTATGCACAAACAACATATGATTTTTCAAAATTTGTAAGTATGGGGAAAATTTACCCTGAAGGTACATTTGTAACAAATGGATTGTCAAAATCTCATGCGGCAGGAGGATATCGTTTAGGCTATGTGGTTTTTCCACAACATGCAGTAGACCTAAAAACACAATTTAAAAAGATTCTCGCTACAGAATACACAGCAGTTTCAACTCCTATTCAGCATGCTGCCGTAGCAGGATTTGAAATAAGCAAAGAAATGGACAAATATTTTGAAGTAACACGCAACATTCATCAAATAATGGGGGATTACACATATCGTACATTGTTATCTATAGAGGGAATAAAAGCAACAAAACCAGATGCAACATTTTATCTTTTAGTTGATTTCAATTACTACGCAACAGATTTACAAAAATCCAGAATCACCACATCTCAGAAATTATCTGAATCACTAATCGTTCATCCTTATCATGCTGCAATTGTAGGTGGCGATAGTCTTGTTCTGGAAAGAACGGACTTTAGGGCAAGAATTGCTTATGTTGATTATGACGGTGCTAAAGTTTACCAAAATTATCTTGATAACAAACCTAAAACTAATTCCGAAAAAACAGAATTTGTAAAAACCAACGCTCCAAAAATAGTTGCAGGAATTGATATGATTAGTAAGTTTTTTGAAAATCTAAGAAAAGAATCGTTGAATGATTCTCAAAGTCAAAAAAGTTCAATGCTTACTACAATCTAATATAATTTTGATTTTAGGTATGTATCAACCTTTACGCCTAAAATCAATAGTATTGCACCAGAAGATCT
>CAZBBN010000048.1:0-8088 GCA_964490195.1 uncultured Nitrosopumilaceae archaeon | reverse complement strand
TCTCGATTTGCTTTATCTCATCTGTGAGATTTCTTATCTGTCTGATGCACTGATGTAATCATCATGAATCATTGGAAGTTGCTGTTCTGATAACCATTGCAGGTTCTTCACACCTGTAATGTGGGTTCCAATTGTCTGCATATCATATTTGTCAAGCAGATTGTTCATCCTGTTTGCAATTTTTGTTCTATCTTGAACCAGGCTTTCTCTGTGCCTGAGAATCTGCTTTTGGTCTCTGGTTTTCCATGTTGGAACGTGACACTGTACAACAAGGTCTGTTCTTAGCAGATGTACCAATGTCTTGGCATCAATTTTGCCAGTCTTTACTCTTGCTTCTGCAATTGCTCTAGTCTTTAGAGGGTTTGCAAGTTTGATTGGTATTCCATTTTTCTCAAATGACTCGTATGTCTTTATCCACTATCACTGCAGCTCAGACGGCTCCATTCATACTAAAGACGTAAAACGCCATGTATCTGTAGGGATCAGCCATAACTCTACTGAGAGCCGGGAGTTTACATGTGATCGTACCATTTATGGATTTTAGAGAATTTCCTGTAGTAATTTTCGAAAGGGAATTTTTTGTAAACCTCTAATTGTTTGGACTCTGATCTTATATGTACAATCACATTATTTGTTTTTTTGTCAACATTGTGCTCTTTTTTAATTGGTTTAATATCAAGTAGCTGACCGGCATATTTTGCCTATTTTGATGAATCTCTTATGAGATTTTTGTAATATTGTATTTAATTCCTCTTCGAAAAAGAATTTTCCCCCAAAGGCCGGTTTTAACTCATTAATCCA
This sequence comes from uncultured Nitrosopumilaceae archaeon, assembly GCA_964490195.1. GTDB lineage: Archaea > Thermoproteota > Nitrososphaeria > Nitrososphaerales > Nitrosopumilaceae > Nitrosopumilus. The sequence continues at coordinate 7,287 of CAZBBN010000048.1, read as the reverse complement.
AATAGCATTTTTATCATACTTGGCAAAAAAAGGTCTGCCCACCCAATTTGGATCTCGTCCCTGTAGAAATCTTAGAACCATGACTTTCTTGTCATTCATTATTACATCTCCTAAAACTTGTATTTTTCCAGGTGTTGTGGACATTGTAGGGCCTCTTACTGTCCTACACATGCCACTAACCTGACTATATGCCTCTCTGAATGTTTGATATGCAGTAAGAAGTGGAAGGCCAAAATAGTGCTGTGCCCCAGTATCCCTTACAACAAACATGTAGTACGGAATCATTCCCAATGAGACTTGACATCTCCACATTTCAGCCCATATGCCCGGATTATCATTAATGTGTTTTAATAATGGTGACTGGGTCATTATCTGGGCACCTGTTTTCCTGATCTGGTGTACTGCAGTTTTGAGAGCATCAGTTGATAGTTCTCTGTAATGATTAAAATGAGCTAGAATTGCAAGATGTAATCCTTTCTTTGTAATTTTTTGAAATGTTTCCAAAGTTTGGTCAGCATCCTTATCTGAGATGTATTTGTAAGGCCAGTAAGATAGGGATTTTGTTCCTATTCTTATTGTTCGAAGGTTTGGAAGATCCGCATCAAGTATAGTGTCAATGTATTTTGTTAAAATTCGTGCATTCATAATCATAGGATCGCCTCCTGTAAATAACAAATCTGTAATTTCAGGATGCTCTCTAATGTATTGTACTAGCAATTCAGATTCAGTCATTGCAAATTTTAGCTCTTGTTTTCCAATGAACTGTGGCCATCTAAAACAAAAAGTGCAATAAGCATGACATGTTTGACCTTGAGACGGAAAGAAAAGGCATGTTTCTTTGTATTTGTGTTGCATCCCACACAATGCTGTACCATCTTTTAGATATGGTATATTGTACTCCATCTGTCCTGCAGGATGTGGATTAAGCTGCATTCTAATCTTATGTGCAGTATCTTGAATCTCTTTTTTGTCTGCTCCCTTTTTTAGCACTGATGACATTTCTTCATAATGATGTGGTCGTAACATTCCCTTTTGTGGAAAATTTAGAATAAACATCGGATCATATAGGATGTTTTCCCAGTCGATTAAATTTTCAACAACATAATTGTTTGATTTGAATGGAAATATGTTAGCAACAACCTCGATTTCAAATTGTTCATGTTCTGATAATTCTGCTACTTGTGGAATGTCTCTAAAATTTGCAAGCGTATATGATCTTATTGGAGGAGATTCTGAACCTGTCCAAATCCTCTCAGACTTTTGTAATGCCATAATGTGTCTTGCAGAGAGTCAATTTAAAACAGAATGTCGATTATCAATAAAGATTTTAAATTACTCTTCAAAGTCAAGACAGAATTTAAGACTAATTCCTTCCCCGTCATCTGGAGTCCTAGGAATTCCAATAGATTCAGCAATTCTCAACACTGATTTTGTTTATCTTCAGTATTAGATCAAGAGCCACTCTACATATTTTTGTATATCTATTAATCTCGTTCTATCTATGACACGTTTTATGTATCTGGATTAAAAATAACACCAGTTGTTGATGTTACTACTATGTCTGTTTTGGTAATCATATTACATTTGATAGAAAAATCTAAACTGATCTATGAACAAGGAAATAATATTGCAAATTAGACAATTTTTGATAAATTTACAGAAAATAATTTATGTCTGAAATTTTTCGTTTAAAAGGAATAGTCTTGATAAAATTAATAGACAATATAGGAAAATCATTCTTAAATGAATAACGTGCCTGAAAAATACTTGCCGGTTTATGTTAGGCAAATTCTTGATAACTAGTTTTTGAGTAGTAGATTTTATTCTTCTCATATCTAAAATTGGTTCAAGCCTCTAAGGATTTGTATCTAAGAAGAGTATACTTTATGACTGACTCATTTTGAGAAAATGAAAACTAGATCTTATTCAAATTTGGGTCCATTTTATCCCCAAAATAGATGGTAATAGTTGCTCCTTATGATTAATGGAAAGGTTTTGATCAACATTATTGTTAGAATTCTATTTGAAAAATAAATTAAATATCTTCTTTAATCCTGATGTTTTACCATTTACATCTATAGTTGGTGTAGGTTTTTCAACAAAAATCCCTTGTGGTCTATATAACAAAATTGCAAGCAAAATTATTCCAAGCAACAAAAAGTCAATCCAAATAACATCAAATGGGACAAACCCTTCTAGGGAGTCTTTGAAAAATATTATAAATTTTCGTAGAGTAACAAAAATCAAGGTTCCAATAATCACTCCTTTGTTATTTGCTAACCCGCCAATCAATATCATAAGGAATGGCCAAAACGTCCAGCTTGCCCTATCGTATGCAAATGCAATGGTACCTCCAACATAAAATGAATACAATGCACCTCCAATTGCAGCAAGTGCAGCTGAAATCATAATTATTTTAATTCTAATATGTGTGGGATTTTTTCCAAGAGATTCAGCAGCTACTTCATTATCACGAACTGCTCGAAGCATTCTTCCAAGTGGAGAACGAATCATTTTTTCGCTATATGCATAAACTACAATTGCAATTGCCATCAATCCAATTGTTGCTATTGGAAAACGAGTCTCATCAGGTAAAAATGATAATGGATCTGGTACCTGTACTCCAAGTGTTCCACCAACTAGTGGAGTGTAATTATTCCCAATAATTCTGATACTTTCACCAAAAGCTAACAATGTAATTGCCAAGTAATCTCCACGTAATCTTATTGCAGGATATGATGTGAGTAATCCCATACATCCGCCAACTCCTGCTGCAATTCCTAATGTTAAAAAGAAAACAGCAAAACCAATTCCTATGTTATCAACTAACCATAAATTAATTTCAGATACTATGAGAAGATTATCTGCAATATAATCCCCTTCAATTCCTGCTATACTCGCAAAAATTCTGCCAGGAATTGATGCTGCAACAAATGCACCAGCACCTACTGCTAATACTTTACCAAAGTTTGGAATTCCAGTATATCCAAACTCCATATTCAAACTAAGATTAACAATAACATAGATTGCAAATATTGCAAGCAAATCTACAATGAAAATAGTTTCAGATTCTAGAACCATGTCTCCTCAATTTTGACCAATTAATTCCTGCCAATCCTTTTGGTGCTAAGAATAAAGTTACTACAATGAATATCAATGGAATTAACGGACGATACGCAATTAGCCACGCACCAAATTCTCCAGCTAAAAATCGTGTTCCTAAAACTTCAGTTAATCCTACTAGTAAGCCACCAGCTATTGCACCATAAATGCTTAGAAAACCTCCTGCGATGCTTGCAGCAAATACGCTGGGTATTAGCTGCGGACCGAGATTCGGATCTCCCTGAAACCATAATGACATTAATGCACCTGCAATTCCTGCAAAACCGCCTCCCAATAACCAAGATACTCCATAAACTAGTTTGACATTAATCCCAACTGTCCCTGCCAAATCTGAATTCTCAGTTGCTGCTCTCATTGCAATACCGAATTTTGTTTTTCTTAACATAATGTGCAGTGTAATTGCCAAAATTACAATAGTAATTGGAGCTACAACCACTATCAATGGTAACCCCAAAAACTCTACATCATAACTACGTAAAGAAAATTCTCTAGATGTAATCTGATATGTTTTGACTATGTAGTCTGCGGTAATGTTTAGTAGTGCAATCATGACTAGATCAAATGCTAATGTTGCAATCATCTGAATTGCTTGCGATGCACCTTTCCGAATTAGTGGTTTTAAAATAAACATGTATAGAGCAATTGCTACTACTCCTGATATTGTAAAAGATATTGGAATTGCAATGTATGGTGACATGCCCCAAACATGTGTTACAATTAGTGCAATGTATACTCCGATAGTTGCAAAAGAAGCATGTGCAAAATTTGGTACTCTAGTTGTAATGTATGTTAATGTTAAACCAATACTAAGAAGAGCTAAAAGACTTGCAAAAATTATTGCATCTGAGAATATGGGATCATATGCCAATCATTACTGTACTATCGAAAACCCTTAATTTCTTTATGCCTTTGATATTTTGATGAGAATTTTATCAATTTCTGGTATTAGCAAACACTTTGGCGGTCATACAGTTCTAGATGGAATTGATATGAAATTAGAAGAAGGGAAACTATACCAGTTAATCGGTCCAAATGGCAGTGGAAAAACCACACTTATCAATGTGATATCGGGTCTTTTAAAATCTGATGATGGTAAGATTATCTTTGATGGAAATGATATTACACAAAAAGGACTTTATGATACTTTTAACACGGGTTTAGTTAGAACCTGGCAGATCCCTCAACCATTTACAAATCTTACAACTATGGAAAACTTTATGGTTTCAAGCGGAAAAAATTCCGGAGAATCATTTCTTTTAGCTCCACTAAAGTCAAAATGGAAAAATGATGAGAAAAAAATCTTAGATGATGCAATCGAGATTATGGAGATGGTTAACCTGATAGAGCAAAAAGATACACCAAGCCAGAATCTTAGTGGAGGCCAGCAAAAGCTTCTTGAACTGGGTCGTGCTATGATGTCAGATGCTAAGATGATTCTAATGGATGAACCTATTGCAGGTGTAAATCCGACTTTGGCTCATGAAATATTTGATAAAATCTCAAAAATTTGCAAGAAACAAAAAATTACATTTTTAATTGTAGAACATAGGTTAGATATCGCATTACAATATGCAGATTATATCTTTGCAATGAATAGAGGAAAAATAATTGCACAAGGAAATCCTGATGAAGTAATAAAACATCCAGAAGTTGTGGAGTCATACTTGGGAGAATAAATGTCACAAAAACAAATTAATTCAACAATTAATGTAAATGCACTAAATTCTGGATATGCAAATAGCCATATTCTTTTCGGAGTAGATTTTGAGGCAAAAGAAAAAGAGATTACAATAATTGTTGGTCCAAACGGAAGTGGAAAAAGCACCTTACTAAAAAGTATCTTTGGTTTGTGTGATGTGTATTCTGGAGAAATTACTTTTCATGGCAAAACAATTACCAGACTTGCACCACATGAAGTGGCAAGAAAAAAAATTGCCTATCTACCTCAAGTAAACAATGTATTTTCTAATCTCACAATTAAAGAGAATCTTACCATGGCAAGCTATACGCTTGATTCAAAAACACAATCTACTAGACTACCTGAAATCTTTGAAACATTTCCAATATTAAAAAAATATGAAAAATCAAAAGCAGATACTCTTAGTGGTGGTGAACGTCAGATGCTTGCAATGGCTATGGCACTAATTAGACAACCAATAGTTATGCTCTTTGACGAGCCAACAGCTAGTCTTTCCCCCAAATTAGCTGATGAGGTATTATCAAAAATTAAACAAATGCGAGATGATTTTGGAATTACAGTAATTTTAGTGGAACAAAATGTCAAACGGGCATTGAAGATGAGTGATTATGTTTATCTTTTGGCAAACGGTAAAGGTGTTTTCAAAGGAAAATCAGAAGAATTACTATCTCATCCAGAACTAGGAAAGATATACTTGGGAATTAATTAAGTGATATAGAATCATCACTCTGAGTATATTGTCCTAATAGAACCCATTCTCCACCTCTAATTCCCCATACTTCGTAATTGGCTTGAGCCAAATCCCCTGCAGCATTGAGTTTTGTGGAGCCTATAGCACCACTATAATTTTCTGCGATTTCTGGAATTTTGGCTTTAATGGTACTGACATCACTACTTTGAGTTTCAAGCATTGCCAGTCCAATAATCCATACTGCATCATATGAAGAGTGAACAAATGTGTTAGGTGTTTTACCCAGTGTTTCAGTTAGATGTGCTTGCACTCTTTCATATGTTGGATTTTTAGATGCTGCAACTTGAACTGTAGTAAATTGTACATTGGTTGAAAACTCTAATCCTATTGGATCATCAATAAGTTTGTGTTCTTTTGTGTTGGCACCTGGTCCAAACCATCTAACATCATCTAATACATCATGTTCAGATGCTGATTGTATAAATTGTAAAATTTCTGCAAATCCCAAAAATAAAACACCAACTTTATCTGCACCAAATTTATCAACATACTCTTGTACTTTTTCAGCTAACAGAGAAGTTGATGCAGAAAATTCTGGGGATTCAGGATTATAACGGATTCCCTCATCTACTTGACCGCCTCTCTCTGTAAATGAATCTGATGCAGCTTCTTTTAGTCCGTCACCCCATGTGTCGCCTCTCCAAACAGGAATTAATACTTTAATTCCTTCATGCTGAAGTAATTTACCCAGCGCAGTTCCTTGATTACTATCATCTGGAACTAAACGAAACACACTATCATTTGGAATAGCTAATGCTGGTGCAGAAGAACAACAGCTAACAAGCAACATGTTATTAGAATCTGAATATCCTTTGATGTTTCTAATGTTTGAACTGGTTTCAGGACCAACTACAATCCCAATTCCTTTGGCGTTAAGTGCCGACAATTTTTCTAATGCAATAACTGGACTAGTTGCAGAGTCTTCTGAAACCATTTTGAGATGCCATGGAGCTCCTATTTCTTCTAGATGTTTATTAAAATCAACTACTCCTAGTTTTGAGCCCTCCCAATTTTCTTCACCATGGGTAGCTAAATCTCCTGTTAGTGGAAGAATTAACCCAATTCTCACTTCTCCAGACAATCCTGGAATTTCTTCTACAAGAACTGATGATTCTGGAGTTTCAGTTGAGGCACTTTCTGTATCTGTACCTAATACTCCATAAGCAATACCAATTATGATTATGATTACTGCAATTCCAATTCCTATCTTTTTTCCAGAACCCATATTCCTAGTTATTTTAGATCTAAGTAGTTGTTAAATCATTTTCAAAGATCTTAAATTGCACATGTTTGAAATTCTGCGTCCATTTTTATCCCAATTTGGTATCTGAATCCTCGTGGGCCTATTTTAGCACGAAAAGCATTGAGTTAATAGTTTAGAATATGAAAGCAAGCATGTTTGAAATCCTTTAGCATCGACTCTTTGGGAGTTACGATCAGATATCAAACAAGCAATCATCTTGCTTCCCATGCTTCTAATGATCAATATTCTCAAAAATTCTTAAAATTAAACATGTCTTGAATTTTAATCAAAATGGGTTGAAAAAACGATCTAATTCTCGTTTTTTGAAAAATCAAGCCTGAATTTCCAAACAATGCCCCTTAATTCATGGAAATGTTCAAACTGCACACACAGTTTCTTTGTCTCTGGTCCTTATTATCAACTCATCTCAAAACTGATCATTTAGTAAAGAAATAACGATCATTTGGATCT
>CAZBBN010000047.1:0-8140 GCA_964490195.1 uncultured Nitrosopumilaceae archaeon | reverse complement strand
ATAAGGCAGGCCGGGCAGCTAAGCCGTTTAGGCTAAGTGCTGAAAGCATCTAAGCACGAATCCTATCCCGAGACAAGGTATTCTTTCGTAAGATGAAGGTCGGCAGCAGAATACTGCGTTGATAGGAAGGTGGTGTAGATCACAAGCTTCGGCGAGTGGTGAGCCAGCCTTTACTAATAGACCAACATAACGGTTCAGCCACTTACATAGAGACTATGCGCGATGAATCATTTTCATTCATCAAGTGGAAAAATATACACGACTTGTACGATGATTTTATTTTTAATCACTCTAGCTAATGCTATGCATTTTTTTATGTGATTTGAAATCTCCTAGTGGATACTATATGCGACAAAAAATAATGTTTCCTGGCAACATTCAATCTGTTTTAAATTAATTCCATTCCAGAATTAATTTTACAAATTCATTATTTGTAATGTTTTTTTACAAAACATTGTTTGCAAATTTTACTTCCAACTCTGGTCTTTAAAAATGAAATTTGTTCCGAATTTAATCGACCGTGCTGTATTAGATTGATTAATTCTTCGGTTTCAATGATTTCAAATATTTCTTGACAATTACATTCGATGCATTCACAATTAATTTTTCCACTCATCCCTTTACACTCCCAAAGTATCTTAAAAATAATACATAAACATTGAAAGAATGCTCTAAAACCTGATTATTTTTTTCAATTTCAACTGGTTTCTCTAATCTATATCAAGGTCCATGCCTAAATCAGTTGCCACAATCGACTTTTTACGCATGGGTGCTTGATTCATACCACAAATCTTATCTAAAAAGTATGAACTTAAGGGTATTGCTAAAGTTTAGGTAAATTTCCTGATTTGTCTAAATTTGATTTACAAACTTTACAATAGAGTCTGATTTCTGTTGATGGAAACTCTGTTCCACAATTTTTACAAGTGTAAAATTTCCTTTCACCCACAAATTTCTTAAAAGAAGAATGAACTTAAGCTTATGGATGGAGTTTGAAATGAAGATCTAGTTTCGTGCACGTGTTAAATTCACAATATCTGACATGCCTCACACATTATACTTCATCATAAATACCTCTCAAAAGACAAATTTGGAATTTGACTTCTGCCTAAAATACACTCCTATTTACTCTGTTATCGAAAATAACATACTAGCATTTGTATTATATCAAATGATTAATTTGAATAATTATTGATCTTATAGATGTGAGCGGGAAAACGCCAACACCCTTTAGGGTTGGGATGAAAGCGAACACACCACAAAGCAAAACACAATCAAATATTCAAATATAATATTCGTGTAAGAAAACCAATAATATGTCGTATCGCAGGAACTGTGGAAACCATCAAAAACAAACGCCTGAATCTGAAAAGTGAGACTCCGACACAGGGTTGGGAGAGCCACAATCACAAGTGTCTGTGAAAGCAACTTTGAGACTCGATGAAGCAGGAAGATGCCAATTGACTTTAGTCATTGGTAAGTTCACCAATATTGTGTATAACGAACAAGTATCTTGACTAGCAAAATTTGCAGTGAAAAGAAAAGCCAAGAAAATTGAAAATTAAACCTTGTTGATTTTCCTGAATCATTTAGATCATGTATGGTTGAAGAATTGATTCTAATCCTAAAAAATGCTCATGATAAAAAAACTCTGAAACTTCTAAAATTAGATTTTTGTCTCTACAAAATCGGATTATTTTGGAAAAATTTTGTTATTTTGGAATGTCTCAGCCAATAACTACTTGTAAGGGAATTATCTATACATTTTGAAATCAATCAGGAGATTTGTTTGAGAATTGGCTTTTGAATCTATTTTGTATATTGGAATTTTACTCATATCTGCTAAACTATTTGGCGAAATTATGCATAGAATTAATCAGCCTACAATTTTAGGAAATGTTCTTGCAGGGATAATAGTTGGTCCTGCCCTTTTTGCACTTGTACAACCGATTGAAGAAATTGAACTTTTTATCTCAATTGGGGTGTTTTTCCTGTTTTTTTTGATAGGTTTAGAAGAAATTGATCTTGCAGGATTATTTCGCGTGATGAGGGGTAGAATCTTTGCAGGCTCTTCTGTTGCATTTTTACTACCTTTCGTAGTTGCTGGACTTTTTGGAATGGCTTTGGATATGGATTTTATAAAATCATTTGCAATTGCAAGTGTAATTGCTGCTTCTAGTTTGGGTGTCACCGCCAAAGTTCTAAGTGATCTTGGAAAATTAAAATCTACAATTGGTCTTGAAATTTTCACAGTAGCTGCGATTGTAGAGTTCATTGCAATTATTGTCACAAGTATCATGATTCAAATCAACACTAGTGAAACTCCTGAATTTTCAGAATTTGTGTGGTTATTTGTAAAAATGATTATCTTCTTTGCTGTAGCCGGACTTGTTTCTGTATTTGTTTTACCGCGATTTTTCCGTTTTATAAAAAAACATCTACGTGTAACCCAAATTTATTTTGGAATCGTAATTGGTGTAATATTGCTTGTTGCGTACTTTGCAGAAATTAGTGGGGTTCATGGTGCAATCGGTGCACTTCTTTTAGGAATTGCAGTTTCAAGGATGAATAAAGAAGAGTTTAACGAGATTTCAAAAAATGTCCACGCTGTGGGATATGGAATCTTTATTCCAATCTTCTTTGCAGGAATTGGACTTCACTTTAGCACTGCTTTTCTTGATTTAGAATTGTGGGTAATTGTTGGATTTCTTGTAATAATGATCGGTGTGAAATTTCTCAGTTCTTATATTGCAGTACGTATAGCCCAAATGAGACCGGCAACGACAGTGGCATATGGTGTTATGTCTAAAGGTGCAGTTGATCTGGCATTGATGTTGTCTTTGTTGCAAGTAAATATTCTGAATAATAGTTTGTTTTCACTTTTGGTCCTTGGAACTCTAATGACAATGATCATTTCTAGTGTTGAACTTCAGCGTAAATTAAAGAAGATCGTTCACTTCAAAGTAGGAACTATAGAAATGGGGTTAGTCCCTGGTTATTTTAGAAGAGTAGTGTCAGACATGACTGCTATGACCGTAATCAATACTGCATTTCTTAAGACTACAAAGAATGTCACAATTAAAGACTTTCTTGAAAATAATGAACTAGACAAGAAACCATTTCTAGTTTTTGATGAACAAGATTCTTTTGTTGGAATTGTCTCAAAGCATGAAATCGAAAAATCTCATAAAAAAACTCGTGACATCACAACAATTGGAGACATTATGCATGAAAAAGTCCTTACTGTTTTACCTAGCGAATATATTTATTCAGTAATTCAAAAGATGAACTCTTCTCCATTTGATATGATACCTGTAGTTGATCCTGAAAATAGAAAAAAAGTAATCGGAATAATATCAAATCAGGACATAATGAATTTACTAGTGGAACCAAAAAAACCTTAATTTGTAATCATATTCATAATTGATCTTCAAGAGTATTCTTAATGATATTGTTCAAAGATGAAATGACTGTTTTGATTGTAAAACAGACTAAAAACAAATGTGCAATATTTAATCTTGTGCTTAAAACCTGATTTATTCCAATTTGTTTAAATCACTGAAAATCTCTTGACAAAATATGGCTAAAAATGAAGAGAAACCACAACATGATGATTTTGCAGTAATTGATAAAGTTAACCAAAGATATTTTTCAGAAACAGAACATTCAGTGCCTCATTTTCAACAAATCCTGTTTGATTTACAAAACGAGTGCTACAAGTCATGGAAAAATATCCTTAATGCAACTATTGAATTGCAAAAAGAACTTTTGAGGAAATCTGGATTTAATTTTGTTTTACCTGAGACAACTCGGACAATAATCTATGATGCTGGTGAAGAGATTGTGAAATACAGAATGACTTGTACTAAGATTGCAATTGCAACAATAGAATCTGGGACAAAAAACGTTAAAACCTGGAATGATAATACGTATGCCTTTCTTGATTTGAATAGAAAACTAATGCATAATTGGCTATCTCCATTTATACAAAAATTGGGTGTCAAACAATGAAAAAATCATCCATAGGTGTAATAATCATTGCAATCTCTATTGTGGTTTTTTATGGTGTCATGGGTTTGTTGTGGCAACTCTGAAAAATACATAAATGTTTAAACATTTAGATTTGAATTCCAGAATATTTAGAAAAAAATAATTCCGTTTTACTTGTTCTAATTGGGTTATTGAATTTCTTAAAGATATTTTATTTTTCTTCAGGTTCGTCAGCTTTATCTCTGACTTTTTTGAGAATACAAAACTTGCTTAATTTTTTTAGAAGACCCATTGCTATTATTACGTATTAGAGCCTTATGTGTGTTGAAACTTAATGGCAATCTCTAGTTTTCATCGATTTTTTTATTATATTCATCTACTTTGCGATTATACTCTTCGATCTCTTCATTCTCATTATCGACATCTCCTTCAAAAAGTTCTGGATTTTCTTTTTGTGCGTGTTTCAAAAGTTTCTTGAATGCCTCTGGATCATCTCTTTGAAGTTCTAACAGTATTTTTCCTATGGATTCCTCTAGATTACTCATTACGTATTCTTTAAAGTCATGTATTTTTACTGTTTTGAATAAAGATCAAAACCATGAAATTTGGTCTCATTTTTCTCCATTCATTGAAAAATCATGTAGCATTCTTGCTTCTTTCCAATGATACCAGATTAAATTCCAAACTAAATCATCTATAGATTGACGTTCTTCATCTGTAATTTGCCTATCTCTTAGATTGTAAATTATTTTGCTTCTAATTGTTCCTAGTCTGACCCCTAGCATTACACACTCTCTGTTGTTATTGGGTAGATCTTCGCCCCTGAAATTATTTGATTTTGAGTCAAAAACATCAAAATGCTCTTTATGCCACTTGAATTTTGATTTTTCAAAAATTTCAAGAATCAACGTTATTGTATCATAATCCAGTTTTCTCTTATCTAATTTTTCTTTGATTATTTGTTCTGATTTTTCTTTTCTTTGATTACCAAGTTTTTTCTCTAAATTTTTTAGTTTTTTTGATAATTTCCCTTGCATTTATTCAACACTATGTACACTGTTTAACGGTCTATTAATAACTCTAAAATAAAGTTAAAAAATTATTAATGAAATTGCATCTATTTGAAATATGCCCTTAGACAAAATGCCTGATGCAGAACAATACATACCATCTCACAAATCAACTGTTTTGCATATCAAAGGTAAACCTGTGGCATGTATTATTGATAATGCCACAAATAATGAATTATGTTTTAAATCAATACCCAAAAATGAAACTCTGAAGGCAAGTCTTATTGGGTTTCTAAACAAACATGATGATTTAGGACTTTTAATGGGATTCAAATTGAAGATTCAAACAGATTCTGACTTTTTTGAATATACTGTGTATCCTAATGAAGAATTTATTGAAACAGTAATCTTTGATGAATCTATTTTTATTATTAATGATGAGTTGGAAAATCTTTTTTCTTTGAGAAAAATTGTAACCGATCAATTCATAAAAACTAAAACCGAATTTGACAAGTTTCAAAAACTAATTCATAAAAAAACTTGAGAATTTGTAATTTACAAATATTCAATAAATACTATTTTCTAAATTTTCTAATAATGAATTTTTCTCAAATGCTAAAGATCAGAGAGCCTGAATTGTTAGATCGTGAAGACGGTCATTGGTATAAGACAAAATCTGATAAAATCTATCCATCCATTAGCACCATTTTATCATCTACGTCCTCCGAATACAAACAAAATAGCTTGAAATCTTGGAGAGAAAATGAACCTGCACATAAATACATTACAACACAAGCACAAGATATTGGAACCCAATCGCATAAGATTATTGAGAATTATTTGAGTAATAATTTATCTTTAGAAGAGTTTGATTTGCTTCCTGTCGCACATTTTAATAATCTGAAACCTTATTTGGAAAATATTTCTGATGTCACATCAATTGAACAAAGAATGTATTCGGACAAATTAAAAGTCGCAGGAACTAGTGATTTAATTGCACAGTATAATGGCAAATTATCAATTATTGATTATAAGACTAAAAGAAAACCTCAGATGGATGAATACCTGTATGAATATTATTTGCAAACTACCTGTTATGCTCAAATGTTTCAAGAAATTACAGGGGAAAAAATTAACCAAATAGTAATTTTAGTCAGTAGCGAAAAAAATACTCGCCAGGAATTCCTTAAAACATGTGATGACTATCTTGAGCCTCTAAATGAACGAATTAAAAAATATTACCTTAATAGTCTTAATTGACCCTATTTGATGAGGTGATAAAACAAAGGCTTCTATAGTGTCAAAAATGCTAGGAAGAACATATGAAATACATGTGTAGAACCTGCAAGAAAAAATGTGATGACATTCCAAAACATATGATGACTGTTCATAATTTCTCAAAAGCAATTGTGGAATCTCAGCTTAAAGCCAATCCTAATTGTTATAAAAATTCCTTTGAAATATTAGAATAATTGTTGGAACTTTAATTTTTAACGTAAATTATTTTGGGCGAATATTTATTTATTCTACTTTACGGATAAATTCATTTTTATCATTAAAAAAATCCTCGCAAGTTTCACAAAGCCAAAGTGTTGTATTTTCATCCTTGAACCATTTTGGAAGTCTTCGATTATTACATGTTTTACAAAATAATGACATAGTTCTTAGTATTTTTACCTCTATTTGTACCGGCGTTATTTTTCTAATTTGTTTCGTTTTAGATTCATTCATTCCAGATTGATTGAGTCTTTAGCCATGCAATCAAATCTTTGTACAATTTACTTTTTTGCATGTTTAAAACCCCAATTTCTAAATTGGTTGATGATTTTACGGTTTTTGTATAATTTTCATAAACCGCAAAAATTATCTTGTCTAGAAACATCTCATTTTGCATTTCTTTTTTTGCTAATTCCTCAGACTCTGTCATGGCAAAACTTGCAAATAAAACTCCGTCAACCCAATATGCGTTTGCTGCCTCTAATGATGACATCATTCCAATCAAGTCATCCAGATTTAGTTTAATCATATCACGAACATAAATTCTATCATATGGTTTATGTACAAATTCTGTCACGCAATTCCTTTTTAACAGAGTCTAATGAGTATTTGGAAATTTTATAACTAGTTTTTCTATAATTGTATCATGAGTAAAAAATCTGATGATTTGTCTGAGCATGAACTATTTGTTACAGAGTTTCCAAAACAAAATTTTGGACTTGTGGACTATTTACAGGGCAGGGTTCATTTTGCTCTACTTGATCAAATGAAACTTATGAGTACATCTGGTATGACTAAGATGCAAATCAAAGAAACAATCCTTTTGACTGTCACTGAAATTATAGATAATTTTGAGCCTAAAAAAGAATTAAAAAGTTCTTGAATCCATCTTTCCTGATTCTGCCATTATAATTTTGTGACATTGACAGTAGCAATTTGTATGGGGCATATCATGATCATTTCTGTATTTGCATTCTTTTGTGTGCTCAATCATTGACATTTTTTAGAATCCTTTATGCTATGCTTTTGTAGGATCACGACTTAGTATGTTTAGGACATGGTTCACAATTTGCTTTTGTCCTCCTTCATGAATATCTGTTCTTACTGAATCAGAACCCATACTGACAAAAATTAAATTCTCAACTCCTAATGGAAAAGTCATTCTCGTAATCTTTTCAAATGCCGCAACAGCGTATAATCCATTTCCAATTTTTGGACTCAATGCTTTTCGTCCCTTCCATGCAGCTGCTGCTCTTTTCAATGATGCTTCAGTCTCTTCTTGAGATAGAAAATTTGTAATTCCTTCTCTGTGGCTTGTAGCAAGTATGTTTCCTTCAGTATCTGTAATTATACTGTGTCTAATGTTGATGTCTGAATCCATTATTCTCTTTAAGAGATTTTCAAAATTCATATAAATAATAGCGCAAAATATTACTTAAGTTATTCTAAGAATCTTACCCTTGATTTTTGTATTCAAAATATTCTAAAAATGCATTATTGAGATTCTTTAGTAATGACTCATCTTTAAATCCTGATTTTTTTAGTTCATTCCATTTCTTTTCAATTTCCTCTTTCAAAACATAAAGTGTTCTTTTATCATCGCAATGCATGTTGGGTTTATTACAACCTCAAATTTATGGATT
>CAZBBN010000046.1:0-8219 GCA_964490195.1 uncultured Nitrosopumilaceae archaeon | reverse complement strand
ATATGTCAAAGTGATTCTTGGAAAAGATAGGATATTGATAAGAAAAGTTACCATTTCTTAGATGATAATTCTTGTTTTTGTCCTATCTTAATGGTTTGATATATCCATTCTCGGCCTGTTCTTGACCTATTCACCCTACCTTTTGAAGAAAATCTGGACAAATAAGTGGAAATTATACTAAGTTTTATTGGCTCATTGAATTCATCCTCATATTTTTCAAGTATGTTTGAAGAGGTAAACTTACCCATAGGGAAGAATTTATCTACAATATACCAGATTTTGGAGCCAACTGAATCCATGTTTGTGGCTTCAGATTGCTCTTCAATATTCATCAAATCCATCATTTCAAATATTTTGAGAACCTTTTCTCTGGTAACATTACCTTCTAATTTAATATCATATCGTGCTCCATCTGAATCCTCCATATCTATCCGAATACGTTTTTTGGCCATCTTTGAGATCTAATGGATCAGTCGTTAACAGTTCAATGGATCCGAGAATCTTTGTTAACTAATTAGTTTGTTAACGTTGACTGCCTAGGTCACGCCTAGCCTAGTTTTTGTTATTAACAATCATTTTAATAAAATACTCTTAAAATGGAGTATTTTCATGCCTGGAGTGGAAATGATGGGGTTATTTTTAAGATATTCACAGTGTTAACACCAATCTTAACGCCTGGAATGGAAATAAAGGGGGTAAAATAGGGTTTTTGGGTCATTTCTTAACAACTTATTAACAAAAATGTTAATTCCATTTCATTTTAGGATTAACCCACACACCAATATTTCCACTCTATCTTTTTTTAATTATTTTTTTTAAGAAAATCTAAAACTAACTAAAAATAATTAATTATAAACTAAACTACAATTAGTATTGTATTCTATACTCTCTTAATTTAGATATGAATATGATAAGATATATTGGAAATGAAGGTGTGTGAGTGTGTTTGATCCTATTGACAGAATGCTTGATGCAGCAGAATCTGGAAAATCAATTATAAAAAATAGAAATATTCTTCATTTTACATACATACCAAATACCATCCATCATAGAAATTCTGAACAAAAACAAGTTACCCAATCATTATTACCCATTCTAAAGCAATCTAGACCCTCAAATTTACTAGTATATGGAAAACCAGGAACTGGCAAAACATTAGTAGTTAAAAAAGTACTTTCAAAAATTCAAGAAAGAGTAGAAAAATCAAAATTTCCTATTAAATTAATATATTCAAACTCTAAAGACGAAACAACACTTTATGGATTATTAGTTAGCCTAGGCAGGCAATTAGACCTATCTGAGAAAGAATTACCTCCTACTGGCTTGGCCACAAGTGAGGTTTTCAAAAGATTACTTAATAAAATAGATGAAGATAAACTAAATGCCATTTTTGTAATTGATGAGATTGACTATCTTGCACAATTAGTAGCCAAAACAGGCAAGGATATCTTATATCAATTTACTAGGGCAAATGAACGCCTAAAACAAGGTTCCTTAACTTTGGTTGGAATCTCCAATGATTTGACATTTAAAGAAAAACTTGATCCTAGAGTAATTAGCAGTCTTGGTGAAGAAGAAATTGTTTTTACAAACTATAATGTTGAACAAATAAAAAAAATTCTTGAGGAAAGAATACATGAATCTTTTATAGAGAACTCAGTAGAAGAACCAGCCTTAAATCTATGTGCAGCCCTAGCAGGAGGAGAACATGGAGATGCTCGAAGAGCAATTGATTTAATTCGTGTGGCAGGAGAGATTGCTGAACGACAACAATCCGATAAAGTCACAATTGAACATGTTAGAGAAGCAACCCAAAAAATTGAAGAAAATAAAGAAGAGACCTCCCTTAAATCATATCCTCTTCATGAAAAACTCGTCATACTAGCAATTATGAAAGCAAATGGATCCTCAACTGGGGAGATTTACTCATCATACAAAAATCTCTGTAAAGTAGTTGGAAGAGATGAGCTTACCCAAAGAAGAATCACACAAATGCTTAGTGAGATTGAACTGTCAGGAATTATTACAGGCAGACTAATCCATCAAGGAATTCATGGCAGAACAAAAAAATACAAACTTACCGTCTCATCTGAAATGATAAAAAAAACATTCAAAGATGATTTAACTTTGCAAGACATTGTCTGAATTAGAACTATAATTTTCATGGAAGACTTGGAAAGTTTTTAAATTTACTATAATAGCGATTCCTGGATTTGGAGTCATTCCAACACTGGCCTGAAAAGGTGTCTGTTTTTGCCATGAACCAGAATTAACTAACAAAACTCCCTTGTACATATCAAGTTCTGCCCTGTGAACATGACCTACATGAAAAATATCTGGAATATCCTCAATAACTAAAAGATCCTCCACTTCTGGTGCTATTGGTGTCTGACTACCATAAATTGGACTAAGATGCCTTGCTCTTAGAAGATGTCTCATTACATTTGTTGGTTTATCATAACTTAAACCAGGTGTAGTCTTGACAATATCATCAATACTTTGTCCGTGAAACATCATAATTTTTACCCCGTTTAATGATACCATAGCTGGATTTCCAACCATAACTACGTTTTCTCTTTCCCACAAGCCTGAATTGTATTTTTTTGGAATGGCTGGCTGAGGAAGAGCTCTTCTTCCTGGATCGTGATTTCCAGGCATTATAATAATTTTCACATTTTTTGGAATTTTATCAATCAAATCTTCAGTTTTTTTTAATTGCTCTTGAATAGTCTGACAAACTAATTCTTTATCCTGATTTGGGTAAATTCCGACCCCATCTACTACATCTCCACCTATTAGGACAAAACGAATTTTTCTTGCAACCGGATCGGGACTTGATAACCAAGAAACAAACTCAGAAAATTCCTCCTCCATAAAGTACTTGCTTCCAATATGAAGATCAGATAGAAAAACTGCATATGCTTCAGATTCTGATTTGTTTTTAGCCTGATCTGGAATGTCTGGCAGAATCAAATCTTTGATGATATATCCTGAATTTTTCCCTATGCTAATCCTTGCCATTACAAATTGATCCATCAAAAGAGTATTTGCTATCTTTTGTAATTCCTTATCAAAAATAATACCCTCAAAAGAGCCTGATGGATCTTCTAAAATCAACTTAGTGATGTTTCTTTCAATATTTCGTGTGGTAACAAGACCACATACATAGATGTCATCATCAGATTTTGCGGTTTTCACAGAAGCTGCAGATTTGAGCATTTTTGATTCTGGCCTATCTGAAATTATTCGTTTAAATTTGTTAAAACGACTAGAAAATAAAGCATTGTAACCTTTTACTCCCTCACCTGATGTTATTTTACTTGTAGGCTCAGATAATACCTTAATTTCGCTTTGTAATGTTAGATCCTCTTTGATTCCTAGATATGTTTCCAAGTCATCCTGATTAATCTGAAATAGTTTTTGCCTTGTTTTCTCTCTTACTATCTCTTTAATTATTTTCTCAAGTTTTTTAACATCCAAATTTTCTAAGATTTTAAAAGCATCTGGATGAATCTGAAATCCTTTGTTTAGTGCATAGTTTAATGCAAAGGATAATTCCTTTTTCATATCAAAAAATATTATCTGGTTTAATTAAATCTGCGCCTACACTAACCCTCAAATATCGTTCTTAATCAATGACAATATGAAAAAAATTCGAATAATTATATTTTTTATATTTTTAATAATTTTTGCTTCTGCATATCAAGTTGGCTCAATAACAACAGTTAGTGAAGAGGAAGCTAAAACCTTCATGTCAGAATTTAATACACTTGTATTAGATATTGATGCTTTTGGAATCTTTGTACATAATATTACTATTGCATTACCAATGTTTATTCCTGGATTTGGAGTCGCATGGGGAATTTTTTCTGCTTGGTCCACCGGATTTGCTTTTGCGGCAATTGCTACCTCTGCCCCAATTCTAACAGATGTTCCTCCTCTAGCAGTTCTTTTCTTATCTCCGTTTGGATTGATGGAACTCGTAGCATACTCATTAGGGATTTCTAGAAGTTTTATTTTGATTAGAGCAATTACTAAAAAGGCCAATCTAACCTCATATATCAAACCAACAGCAATAGAAATTGGAATTGTTATGGCTCTTCTTTTAGCAGGCGGATATCTTGAATTTTACATGTTAGAATTAGCTCAGCAAGAAGGTTTAGAGATGCCCGGCTTCTAATTTTTCATATAATCTATGGTTTTGCCTAATCAGTCTAAAATAATTTAGTAGCAAATTATAAACCAAATTAAAAGAGAAATTAATCATGAAAGTAGCCTTATCTTTACTTGTGTTACTTGTTTCATCAGGATATTTCATTAATGAATCATTAGCAGAAATTTCTGAAAATCAGGCATTTCTTTTAGAGGGATCTGGATTTGCTGTAACTGAAGAATCAATTAGAGTATCAGAAATTGATTTAGGATTATCTTCTCAAAAACAAAGTGGAAGTACAATTAATTTTGTAACAGAAGATGGTTTTGTTACATTAGACAATGAAGAGTTTTTAATCTCTAATTTAAAAGGAAAATTTTTGCGTGAAGGTCAATATATTAGAATTAATGGAAATATTGAGAGTGTAAATGGTTTTGATACTTCGATTAGCTTCTTTGGAAGACTAGTTGAAGAAAGCAAAGATGCAGCAGTTTATGGCTTTACTGGAAGAATTACAACCCCTGATGATAGTTACAAAGTACTTTACACTACAAAATTATCTACATTTTCAAACATTATACAAAATGAGAGTCTCCCCAACCTAAAAACGAATAATGAATTAATAATTCATATTCTACCTGGCGCATCAACCAAAGCTATTGCAAGTAACTACATAGAGGCAGGAAACATAATTCAAAATCGAATAAAAGCTCAAGATGGAAACAATGCTGGATATTTTTCTCAAGACAGAGTTAGGGTTAAGCCAGGAACTACTATTACATTTGTCAATGACGATTCTGTTTCTCATAGTGTCTCAAGTGGAACTGGATTAGGACAAAACGCTCGTGCATATCAGGGAACTGTAAATATATGTGATGAATCACAACTTCAAAAATTTGAAACTACCAGTCACGGATCATCCGGATTTAGTTTCAAATCTAATGATTGCACATTTACTCTTGATGGTAGAATTAAAAGTGGAGAAATTTTACCTGGAGAATCATGGAGTGGAGTAATTGAAAAACCTGGTTTTTACAGAATTGTAGATGTAGATTATATTTGGATGAACATGGTAGTTTATGCATTTTATGATACAAATAGTACACAAATCCGAAGTAACACCGGTCCAAATCAATCTGGAAACTAATTTTCCCATTGCCATCTATAATTCATATATGAATCCAAACTTGTTTGATTAAACACCATTACAGACAAATCAGAAAATTCTTTTCCTTCCAAATCTTTTACAGTTCCTACAAAACTCGTTTCATCCTCAGTTGTTATTGCCTCATAAACATGAACCTTAATTTTGTTAGTATCAAAATTATGTTCTCTAAGATAAATTGCAATTTCTGATGGCATAAAGTGTTTGTCTGGTTGCTTTGGCCAAGGTCTTGGAACTAAAATCACACTAAAACCATCAATTAATGCTTTTTGTAATTCTAATTTTTTATCCTCAATTGGTGTAGTAACATGCATTGTAATTACTTTAGATTTATCAAGAGGAACTTGTGCTCTTGATGCAGCAACTTGAATTGAACTAATTCCTGGAATTATTTCAACTTGACCAAAAATTTCTATTAACCTGTCTACCACTTCTGACTCTGAAAAATTCACATCACCAGTAAACGGAATCACCAAAGTTCTATTATCCAATTTTGGAAGAATTTTTTGATAAGATTTCTCTTGATCACTCATAGTAATCTCATAGATCTCTTTTCCATCAATCAAATGCTCTATTGTCTTTAATGTGTATTTGTAACCAATTATTACATCACATTTCTGAATAATTTCTTTAACGATCTCAGTTACATACTTTGGAGAACCTGGCCCAACACCTACAGCAAAAATTTTTCCCAATTTTACTTTGTAAATTTTTGTCTGTCTTTAATATATTGCACAAAAGGCTCCCAGTCTACCTTCATGTATTTCATAGGCTCTTTTACAGGATATTTTACCCAATCTTGGGCTATTGAATATTGAAATTTCTCTTTCTTTCCATCTTTTTCATATTCTAATAACAATGGACTTCCCCAATCCTTTTCTTCATAACTGATACTGGAAATATCATCAAATGATAATTCAATATTTCTATTATCTTCTAAGTCATTCATCAAATCTTCTTCATTGTAACCATCATGTCGAATCATTGTATTCTTTGATTTGATAAAATTAACCACCTGTCTTTGAGTGATGGCTTTCCACCAATTCATTTTAGATTCTGTTTTGTGAACAAACATCAAATGTTTATCAGTCAATATCAACATCCCTTCTTTTCCACCAATTGAAAAGAATTTTTTAGATTCTCTCCAGACTGAAACTAAATGTGCCTGAATTTTCTCATCAGGTTGCATATTGATTATTTTGTTAGGGTTGTTAAAAACTAATACAATTAGCTTTTATGTAAGCCGTTTTGAAAAAAAAACATTGAATAAAATATTTTTGATAATGATCCTGTCTTTATTTTTAGCGAGTTTTGGAAATCAAGCATTTGCTCAAATTGTAAATACTTATGATTATACTAATCCAGTAGTTATTTTGGAAACAAATTTAGGAAAAATTTCTATTGGATTTTTCCCTGATGATGCACCAAAACATGTTGAAAATTTTATTAAATTATCTCTAAGCGGATACTATGATGGAACTCTTTTCCATAGAATTATTCCTGGTTTTATGATTCAAGGCGGTGATCCCAACACAATAGATGGTGATCCCAACACTTGGGGAATGGGAGGTCCTGCTGAAAGATTAAACGCAGAATTTAACACAATAAAGCATAATCGTGGAATTGTTTCAATGGCAAGATCAGCTGATCCAAACAGTGGAGGTTCACAATTTTTCATAGTTCATAAAGATTCTAACTTCCTTGATGAACAATACACAGTTTTCGGTAGACTTGTGACTGAAGAAAGTTTTGAAACACTTGATAAAATTGCAGCAGTTGAAACAGGAGCCAATGATAGACCTGTAAATCCTGAGGAAGTAAGAATTACAAAGGTTACAATTGTTAATGAATCTGATATTCCAAATCTTCTTGTATTATCTGAGCCCGAACGTGTAGAATCAATTACTACACCATCAACTGGTAATCAAAAATATGAGAGTGCAGAACATGATATTGCATTTAGTGTTCCTGAAGGTTGGTTATTACAACAGCCTGATAAAACACAACCAAATTCTCCAGATGTAGTTGCCGTTGGACCAAAAACAGGAAATATTAATCCAGTCATTTCCTTAACAGTACAACAAACCAATAAAAGAAGTCTTGATGATCTCATTTCTGAAAAAATTGAAACTATAAAACAAGTAGTTGAATCTGAAGACTTGAATATTATTTCAAAAGAAAAGACAACTATTCATGGAAATGAAGCATATGCAATTGATGCAGAAGGAAATTTTTCATCTAATGGACAAACATATAATGTAAAATTTAGAGAAATCATGATTTACGGTACTGAGAAATTTTATACTCTTTCATACAGCAACGGGATAAATGAGTTTGATTCACAACTCCCAAGATTTGAAGAAACAGTTGATTCTTTTGAAATTTTATCTAAATCAAATAAAAACAATATTTCTTCTTCAGAATCTGATGAGAATCAAGAAGGAGGTGGATGCTTAATTGCAACTGCTACATATGGTTCTGAACTTGCACCTGAAGTTCAACATCTAAGAGAAATTAGAGATAATACTATTTTATCAACAGAATCTGGAACAGCATTCATGACCGGATTCAATCAATTCTATTACTCATTTTCTCCAGTAATTGCTGATTTTGAGCGGGAAAATCCTGTTTTCAAAGAATTAGTAAAATTCTCAATCACTCCAATGATATCTTCATTATCAATTCTAAACTATGTGGATATTGATTCTGAAGAGGATATGTTGGGATATGGTATGGGAATAATTGTAATGAATTTAGGCATGTACTTTATGGCTCCTGCAATTATTGTGTATAGCTTGAAAAGAAAATATCTGTAAATCTTGGGTTTGTAAATTTAATTTAAAAAATTAATTAAAATAAATTTTTGAATTACCAAACATCATCTACTTCATCTAACACTTT
>CAZBBN010000045.1:0-8286 GCA_964490195.1 uncultured Nitrosopumilaceae archaeon | reverse complement strand
ATAATTCAGTTATTCCTATTCATATCATGGGAAAAAAGAAGTCTTTTGATCCTGACAAACTCGTTTTAACAAAAGATGAAATTTTGGAATTCTGTAACAGAGTTCTAAAAAAATGGGATAAGAATCCCACAAAGAATAGAAATAATATTCTTGCAATGAATGCAGTAAAAACGAGTATTATTTGGACTGATGATGAATCACTAAAGGCAATTTGGAGCGAGATTTTAGCATGGACGTTTGAACTTTTATATGAAAATGCAATGGCTCAGGATGACGTTGAATGGGGAACTGTAATGAAAAAATTAAAGAATAAAAAATGATAATGTTTTCTGATGTGTTATGAGTGCAAATACTATCAAAAAAGCAAAAAAACTAGTTGAGAGCGGTGGTGTAATTCAAATCGAAGATGATCTGTTTCAGATAAAGTCTTCATCTGATCCTGATAAATCATATTTTGTTACATCTGATAGTTGTGAATGCCCTGGATTCAAAAATTTCTACAAATTTCACCACGGTAAAGGTTTGAAAGCGAATTGTTCTCATTTAGAGGCTATACGAATTTTCAAACAAGACCCTTAAGACTATTTTAGATTTTTTGAATCAATTTTTCCAACAAATGCCTTGTTTCCTGTAATGACTATTGGACGCATAATTAGTCCTGGATGCTTTACCATTAATTTGATAATTTGAGAATCTGTTTTTTTAGTATTCCCTAAATCCAATTCTTTGAAACTTTTGTCTCTTTTTCTAAGGAGTTCTGATGGTTGTTTGCCCGTCATTTTGATGATTTTTTTTAATTCTGTCTCTGAGAGTGGATCTTTGAAAAAGTCTCTTTTTTCAAATTCTAGTTTCATTCTTTCAATCTCTGTAATTGTTTTTTTACATGTGATGCATGTAGATTTGAGTAGTACCTTCAATTCATTTTTTATGTCTAATCTGTATTAAAAATTGTTTAGAAAAAGAAAAATGCTGTCACGCACAACAAATGGATTTTTAAACTCTACAGAATTTCTCTCAAAATTACATTCTTTACAAACTTGCTAAATTCTTTTCTTGAGTGGGATAAATGCGGATTCATAACTTACAGAATACATTTTTCCGCCACATGGTGGACAAGGTAAAGGAATATCTATTTTCATCAAATTTTATTGTGAAATTTTGAATATAAGGCCTGCGTAGAATTTATCAATCGCTCATTGATTTTCTGAATTATTTTCTGCTGGTTGGTTTTCATCCGAACTTTCTTCTAATTCCTGATTAACTTTTTCTTCAATAAATTTCTCAAGAATTTCTTTTGGGATTGATATTTTGTCTAGATATGCTTGTCTGGCTTCTTCATACGTTCCCCCGTTTGCAAGAATCTCATCTCTAATTTTTTGGGCATCCTCAAAATTATTCTTTGTAAAGTTGAGTTGACTCATTGTTAATTCTTTTATCTCTGGGTTGAGACCGTTAATGTAATCATCATACTGAAGACCTTCATATGTGCCTGAACCTGGATTGAATTCATCAATTGCTTGATTTCTTAAATTTTCAGCAATCAATCTTTGCTGTTCTATGAATATTTTTTCTTCTGAAGGCTCTTGGGCAATTTTTTGCTCCAAGATTAATTCGTCTAATAATCCATGATAATATTTGAAAAGTGTTTGGCCTATAGGATTTTTCTCAAAATCGCTTTCATTTGAACTAAGATATTTTCGGGCTTCATCAGTGGATAATTTTTCTTGTAATGCCGAAACAGGAGACACTTCTCCTTTTACTTGAAATTCTGTACTTGACAATCCTGTCATCCCATACCATGAACCAATCACATTAACAGTGTAAGTGCCTGGGATTCTCTCAAAATCTTTTATCTCACCTTGGAAAACTCCCCAGGGATCAGTGAATGCCTTTGTAGTGTAGGAACCTGCTTTGATGAAAACCTCTGCACCTCTAATTGGCTTGTATGCCTGATCTACCACTTTACCTGTTATAATAACTGGCTCTCCTGAGTAAATCGTTCCTTTTTCAACATTGACCTCGATGACTAATTCCCATAATTCTGCGTATGAAGTTGAAACAATTGAAAATAACATTAAACATGAAAATAATCCTATAATTACAAGTCTATTCTTATACACATGAAATTCTGATGTTTTTCCTTGTTAAGTCAAAGTATGAATAAAAATTAGCCATTTTTTAATTTAATTTGAGTAATTTTATCTTTTAACATGCCTGAAATTTTGCTAAATCTTAATTCCCAACTACTTCTTAAACCCCCAAATTCATTATATCTTGAATCATGGACATAGTAAAATTCCGTAATGATGTATATCAAATGACTGAAAAATTATCATATAATCTCAAAGAAAAAGATGTGTCCAAACTAAATAATGTGTGTCAACAATTAATTGAAATGTACCAAAAAAATTTGGTGAAAATCAATCATTCAATCTTGGAATTAATTTGTGCAAGTAATCTAATTTCCAGAGGATATGCCGTGAAAGTAGAAAAAGATGTTTCAGATATTTTGGTATGTGATATTTATGCAAAAAAGGGAGATGGAGATACCATTATTGAAATAGAAACTGGCTTTACTCCTCCTGAACATGCCATGGACACTGTTGATTATTTTGCTGCAAGAATAATGAGCAAAATTGCACGATACAGTCAACATTGTTCAAAGTTTTCATTAGCTACGCCCGCAGTGGGAATATTACCAATTTCAAAAATTTTCATGTTGCCCCCAAATGCACGAAATGAGAAAGAGATAAAAAAAGTCCAAGACCTCTGTGATCGTTATTACAAAAATCCTCCTATCAAATATGATGATATTCTAAATGCTCGGCTTCACTCCATTTATCTGATAAATATTGACAAAGGTTTTGTAAAGGAGGTAGATCCACAAGGATATGTCGAATTAACTGAAAATATTCTTGGACGAAGTGAAGTGGAGTATTAGCCTTGTATAATGGAAAAAACTCAAATTCATCTATTGTTTATGATTTGTAGTATGATTTGTGCTGCATGTGAGACAAGGAAGCATTTTGAATGCATTGATTGCATGAATAACCATAAAACATATCTATGTAGCTGTGATTGCCACGATGAAAATACTGAACCTCACCCAGTGGGAAACTCACACTGATCTCAATTTTTAAATTTTCTTTCAATCTCTTGAGCCATTAATTCTAACTGATTTGTGTCTCCTAATTTTCTATAGGTTAATTTTTCGATGGTTTTGATGATGCTTATAGCTGCTCTGTATTGTGGAATTTCAGGCTCGTTAAGCTCTCCATACATACCTATTCCTTGAATTTGATTTTTTTTGGCAAAACCGAGAATCAATCCATTAAATCCTGTAATTATGGACTTTTGGGGAGTTGTGTTTATTTCGAGCTTTTGCATCTGCTTTGTTAGTTCTATTGATGTTGTAGTGATGTATGTTTTTGGAAAATTATTTAGCATTCTGTTTGTATGAAATCCCCCAAGTGTGTAAATGAATTTTGCAGAATATTTTTTTGCAACATCTATGACGTCCTGACATAAAGCATTTAATTCACTATTGCTTTGTGGTTGTCCTTTTCCTCCACCAAAAATAATCAAATCCTCTGTGAATTTGTACTCCCAACTCTCATCGGGAAGATCGATATATCCTCCGTTATCAACTACATATGTTGGAAATGGTGTATTTGCAGTTCTGAATGTTTTTGTTTTCAATGACTCGTTGATGAAATTTACTACTATACTTCCCACATTCCCCATGTCTTGCATTGCAGCTATGATTATTGGTTTTTTTACATTTGGTTCTTCATTTTGAATAAAATTCACAGTATTTCTAAAATGTGATGAATTTTAAAGATATGTTCTATTGAAAATCCCAAAAATTACATTTTTTGAGGATTTTAAGAATTTCTATTGTATTAAAAAAATCTATGTTGATTTGAATGCACTTTTTTTAATTATCTGATTTTCCATCTTAAATTTTTTAATTCATGTGTTGTCTTTTTAATTCATTTCAAAATTTTTTGTGATTATTTTTAAAACTATTTGTGATTAATTCATCCAATTTCTAAATTGAGATTATTCCAATTTTTGTCGTTATTTTCTGTTTGTAATGAATCCTCATTTTGATAAAATTGAGAGTATTCATGAGTCCTTGAAATCCATCTTTTGTCGTTCTTAAAATGAATTTATCCTGAGAAAATCTTCTTTTTGATGATAAAATTGTAGATTTTGAGCCTGATGATCTAATGATGTATTTTTCCATATACTAAAACATGTGTCATATTTTAACTCTTTTAGATCAAAGGCTGTTTTTTCAATGATCGAGAAAAATATGAAGATTCATAAGGCAAAAAAACTTTCTATCGACAAATTATGGAAACAACCATGGAAAATATTGGGACATTAGAGTACGTTCTTGACAAATATTCTAAAATCTGGTGTTGGAAAATCACTGGTGATCGTGCAGTTAACATGATCTCTAGGCTGGTTCCCGAAGCATGGTATGGTGAAAATGTAAATGAAGTAATCATTCCGGATAGCACTGAAAATATAAAACAATTAAAACTCATCATGGACAGATATCCACTAGAAATTTTATCAAAAACTATTTGGCAACGAAAAATTGTAAAAACTTATGCTCCAAAACCTACATTGCCCCCAATCAAACATAAACTAAAGCGAGCAAAAACGGGTGATCAATTTCGTGGAAAACTTTTGAATTTTCAAAAAGAAGGTTTGGATTTCTTACTTAAATCTTCTGGGAATGCATTACTAGCTGATGAGATGGGGTTGGGAAAGTGCGTGTTGGGTTCATCATTGATCGAGATTATTGACGGTCAAATTCCAATTGAGGATCTATGGAAAGATTCTATTATACTGGAGCAACATGAAGGTGAATGCTGGGCAAAACTATCAAAACCCATTACTGTACAAACATTTGATGGACAAAAAATTATTGCTAAAAATGTAAGCAAAGTTTTCAGACAGAGGATAGATGAAGACATTGTAAAAATCACCCTTGATGATGGTTCTGTTTTAGAATGTACCAAACGTCACAGATTTCTAACTCCTGATGGATGGATGATGGCAAACAGTCTGAACATAGATGATAAAGTTGCAGTTCCATCTACTACATTACATGAATCTAAACATGACCTTGATGCAGATTTGGCCGAACTGATGGCATGGCAACTTGCAGAGGGTTATGAATATTTTGAGAATAAAAAATATGCCCATGGACGATTCTACAACTCAGATCAAGATATCTTGAAAAGAGTATGTGAACTTGCAAAGAAATTTAACATTTATTTGCCAGATCCCAAAAAAACTAATTCTTCTTATGTAATTGCTACTACTAGACTGTACTCTTTATTTTCAAAATTAGGATACAATTGGGGCAAAAAATCTGCAGAGAAAATAATTCCTGCGTGCATTTTGGAATCTTCATTAGCAACACAAAAGGCGTTTGTTCAGGCAATTTTTGATGCAGAAGGACATGTTGGAAAAACACATTGTGAATTTTCGACTGCAAGTAAGTCTATTGCATACGGAATTCGTGACATGTTGCGTCATTTTGGCATCTGGCTTCGTATTCGCATATCCATGAAAAGCGCAACAAATGGGACAAAAATAAAACGACCTTATTTTGTTTGCACCTTTGGTGGGAATTCTGTAGATAAATTTGCTACTCAATTCGAACTACAAACGCGACGCAAACAACAAGCCTTGGAGACATTGACAAAAAAACATCACAACACAAACATTGAGGGCATTCCATCACAGAAAATTGTTCAACAGATTGCAGATAAGGGAATTTCACTGCGTTCACTGCATCTTTCTACTCCGTACAAATATACTCAAGGTATGAGCAAAAATCTTGCATATTTTGTAATAGACAAACTAGAAAAGACAAATAATCATTCTCTTGCCTGTGATCTACAACAACTATCTTTAGAATCCATCAACTGGTGTCCAATCAAAAAAATTGAGACAAAAAGATATTCTGGATATGTTTATGATCTTTCTGTACCTGAAACTCATAACTATGTCGTTAATGGTATGATTACACATAACACAGTTCAGACATTATCGTATGTCTCCACTGAAAAACAAACTTTTCCTGTACTTGTTGTTGCACCACTAGTTACATTAAACAATTGGGAAAGAGAGATTGAGAAATTCTTAAAGAAAAAGAGTCGAAATGGAAGAATTCTTGAATCAGAATCTCCAAGTGTTACGATTATTAGAACTGGAAAATCTGAAGAACTGCCAATCACAAATATTTACATTATCAATTATGAATTACTCTTAAAGAGATCTGAGGATTTGATGAAGGTTGGACTACGAACAATAGTTTGTGATGAAGTTCATAATCTCAGGTCAAAGACTACTCAAAAATACAAAGCAGTAAAAAAACTTGCTGCACTTCCTTCAATATTGTATAGGATTGGTCTATCTGGTACTCCTATTTACAATCGAGGTTCCGAAATTTGGCCGATAATTGATATAATAAAACCTGGACTTTTAGGGAGCTTTAAAGAATTCTGTGAATACTTTTGCTATGTCAATGAAAAAGGAAAGGCAATAGTTTTAGAAAACAAACGTGCATCCCTTAGAAACGAATTACAAAAACATGTTATGCTCAGAAGAAAGAAATCTGATGTTTTAAAAGAACTAAAAGATAAAGTACGTTACAAAGAAGTCATTGCAGCTGATACTGATTATTATCTTGAAGAACTTGATAAAATCTGGAAAAAACTCGAAGAAGAGCAAAAAGTTGCAGATACCCAATTTTCAAAATCTGCATCTTATCATAGGGCAATTCAAAGTGAAAGACAGATTGCTGGGCTTGCAAAACTCCCTCATGTAATTAATTTTGTTAAAAACATAATGGAAATTGAAGAAAGTGTTGTGGTATTTTGTCATCATAAAGTAATTCATAAACTACTTAATGAAAGCCTTGAGGCATTTTCACCTGTCTCAATTATTGGTGGACAATCTGATTCACTTAGACAGGATCAAATAGACAAATTCCAAAAAGGCGAATCAAAATTAATGATTGCCGGCATTCGTGCTGGAAATGTAGGAATTAATTTGACTAGAGCAAAATATGTGATTTTTGCAGAACTTGATTGGAGTCCTGCAATTCACAGACAAGCAGAAGATAGACTTCATAGGATTGGTCAGAAAAATACTGTGTTTGCATATTATTTGATAGGGGCAGGAACACTGGATGATCATGTGGCCAATATCTTAGTTGATAAGAGCTACGAGATTGATGAAATAATGGATGAATCCTCTGACAATTATGAAAATAAAGACAAAGCAGAACTCATCTTAGCACAAATTCAAGACAAGATTCGTTCTAAATAATTAAATTTCTAATTTAGATTTTAGTGTAGATAATTTTTCTACAATGCTTGTTTTCTCTGATTGGTCTAATTGGGAACCTTGAATTTTTTTGGAAATCTCATCAATAAGACTAATGATTTCTATTCTTGGAAGTGGCTCTAAAAATCTTGTATTCTCAAATCCTGTCTCTTCCGTTTTGTCGATTTCTTCTATTCCTTCAGCCATTATCTCATAAATTTTAACAATTTTATCTTCTTGTCTTTGGGGTGACATTATCACAAATTGATTTTTTCTAAGTTTTTCCAAATAATCTAAAATTTCCTCTTCTGGTGTTCTAAGAATATCTGTAATCTGTTTCATACTGCATGATTTTATTTGAAGTAAACGTAGTATTTTCGCCCAAACTGGCACACTATTACTCCAAAGAATTTCTCTGGCAAGATCTGTGATGGAAAATGAACCGTCTCTGTTTAATGAAATGAATTTTCTATCTTTCAGTGATGCCAAAGAATCTAAAATTTTTCCTACGCCCAGCCTCTTTAATTCTGAATTCTCTAGATTATTCTCATTGAATGTTCCATTCTCTGTCATGGCTAAATGTAAAATTTCTAAATCTATGGTCCCTAGTTTTCGCATACCATTCCCCCTTCTTTAAAGATTAATCATCCTTTCCAATCTATTTTGTTATTCAAGAATATATGTGGATAATGGAAATTTGACATGTGGTAAGATATGAACTTCCAAGATTGCCTTATGAGTATGATGAACTAGAGCCATTCATTGATACAGAAACTATGCAAATTCATCATCAAAAACATCATCAAGCATATGTTGATGGGTTGAACAAATCTCTTGAAGAAATTGGAGGTGCATCTCATCCAAAGTATATCTCGTCAATTCTTTCCGAATTAACATCTATTCCTGAACCTGGACGAAGTATCATCAATT
>CAZBBN010000044.1:0-8321 GCA_964490195.1 uncultured Nitrosopumilaceae archaeon | reverse complement strand
ATTCATGATAGGATTGCATATGTTGGCCCTGATGCTTCTCATACACTAGGTCCAAAAACAGCTGTCATTGATGTAAAAAACAAATACGTTTCTCCTGGTTTTGCAGATCCTCACTTACATATCGATCAATTTGTGTTGCCATCTGAATTTATAAAAAAGGCTCTTCTTTGCGGTGTTACTTCTTTATTTTCAGATCCAATTGATATCGTAAGTGTTGGAGGTTACAAAGGTTTTCAAGAATTTCTTAAACTCGGGGAAGACTTGCCGATAAGAATTTTCCAAGTTGTACCCGGAGGTCTTCCTGTTGATGCAAAATTTAGTAACAGTAATTCACTTACATTGTCACAAGAAAAATCTGCAGTAAAACATCCACATGTTCTTGGTTTGGGTGAAGTTTTTTCTTGGACCAAAGTAACTCTTCGTGAACCCAAAACAATGAAGTCTATTTCATCCATGTTAGAACGTGACTGTATAATTAATGGTCATACTGCCGGCGCAAGTGAAAAAAAACTTAACGCGTATGTTTCCTCAGGCATTCTCTCATGTCATGAACCAATCAATTTTGATCAAGTATTAGAAAGATTACGTCTTGGGATGTGGATCATGATTAGAGAAGGATCCATAAGGCGAGATTTGAAGGAAATCATCCCTCATATTTTATCTCATGGCACATATCTTAATCGTTTAATGTTTTGCTCTGATGGCCTTGATCCGCTTGATATTGCAAAATTTGGTCACATAGATCATTGTGTTAGAGAATCAATCAAACTTGGAGTCAAACCAATAGATGCAATTACTATGGCATCAAAAAATAATTTTGATTATTATAACATGGGAAAAGATCTTGGTGGAATAGCACCTGGAAAATTAGCAGACATTCTAATCTTAGATGATCTTAAATCAATAAAGCCAAACAAAGTCTTTGTGGGGGGAAAACTGGTTGTATCTAATGGAAAAATAGTCACATCAATCAAGAAAAAAACAATATCTCCTTGGTTCAAAAAAACTGTTAAACTAAAAAAATTCTCAAAAAATGATTTTCATATTAAATCAAAAAAGAAAGATGTTCTTGCAAACACTATCTTTATGCAAACTGAAATTATTACTAAGATTGGTTCCTCTGAACTTCATTCTAAAAATGATCAAATTCCTGCCTCTTTGGATTCTGATATATGGAAAGTTGCGGCCTTTGATAGAATTCATGGCACAAATCAACATTCTATTGGATTTCTTGAAAATTTTGGAGCTGATATAGGCGCATTTGCTTCTACTTGGAGTTTTCATGAAAATGATATGATAGTAATCGGCTCTAATGATTCTGATATGGCGATTGCTTCAAATCATATTATCAAGAATCAGGGAGGACTTGTTGTAGTAAAATCTGGCAAAATTCTTGCATCTTTGCCCTTACAATTTGCAGGAATTATTTCTACAGATTCTTTTGAGAAAGTTTCATTAAATTTTGAAAAAATCAATAACACTATTATTGATTTAGGATGTAAATTCTCCAGACCTCATTTGATTCCGTTATTTCTGCCTTTCTTGGCTTTACCTTCTGTTAGAATTCTCTCAAGTGGAATTGTTGATGTAAAAAAACGAAGATACATTCAACCGATCAACTAAGTAATGTTAAAAAGGGGGATTCGAGGGATTGAAGCTGAAACTAAATGGCATCAATTCAACAAGGACCAAATGGACCTGTTCTAGTTCTCAAAGAAAGCGCACTACAGCAAAAAGGTAAAGACGCACAGCAGAACAATATTGCTGCAGCAAAATTAGTTGCTGAGTTAGTTAAAAGCAGTCTTGGACCTCGAGGTCTTGATAAAATGTTAGTCGATTCCTTAGGTGATGTTACTATTACTAATGATGGCGCTACTATTCTAAAAGAAATAGATGTTCAGCATCCCGCAGCAAAAATGATAGTTGAAATCTCTAAGACCGTCGATAATGAGGTAGGTGATGGCACAACTTCCTCAGTTGTATTTGCAGGTGCATTATTGGCCCGAGCAGAAGATCTTCTCAAAAAAGACGTTCATTCATCAACTGTCGTAGATGGCTTTCAGGCAGCTGCAGACAAAACTCTTGAAATTTACTCAGAATTAGCAAAAAAAATTCAACCTGATGATAAAGAATCCCTTATGAAAATTGCAACAACAAGTATGCAATCAAAATTAGTCTCTGAAGACAGTGGCATACTATCAAAAATTGTAGTTAATGCAATTCTAAGTATTGCTACTAAGAAAGATGATGTATATTCTGTAGATCTTGAAAACATTAAGGTTGAAAAGAAATCTGGAGGTTCAATTCAGGATACACAAATTGTACAAGGAATTGTTTTGGATAAAGAAATTGTTCATAGTGGAATGCCTACAAAAATTGAAAATGCACATATTGCATTAATTAATTCAGCATTAGAAATTGAAAAAACTGAAATGAGTTCTGAGATTAGAATTACTGATCCAACCCAAATGCAGATGTTCCTAGAAGAAGAAAATAGAATGATAAAGTCTATGGTTGATAAATTACATGATGTTGGCGCTAATGTTTTGATTTGTCAAAAAGGAATTGATGATATTGCACAACACTATCTTGCAAAATATGGCATCATGGCAGTTCGCCGTGTTAAAGAAAGTGATATGATTAAACTTTCTAAAGCAACAGGTGGTAGAGTAATTAGTAACCTTGATGATCTTTCAGAAAATGATTTAGGTTCTGCAAAATTAGCTCATCAAAAGAAAGTTGAATCTGATAAATGGGTATTCATTGAGGGTTGCAAACATCCACAATCTGTTACCATGTTAATTCGAGGTGGTTCCCAAAGAGTAATTGATGAAGTTGATCGTTCTATTCATGATTCTTTAATGGTAGTAAAGGACGTAGTTCAAAAACCTGAAATTGTTGCAGGTGGTGGTGCACCTGAAGCCTATGCTGCATCACTACTCAAAGATTGGGCTGATAATTTTGATGGAAAAGAGCAACTAGCGATTAAAAAATATGCCGAAGCATTAGAGGTTATTCCATTAACTATTTCTGAAAATGCAGGAATGGACCCAATCGATACCATGGCAAATTTACGAGCAAAACAAAACCAAGGTCGTAAATGGACTGGAATTGATGCTAGAAATACACAGATTGCTGATATGATGGCAATTAATGTAATAGAACCAATTGCAGTTAAAGAACAGATAATTAAATCTGCAACTGAAGCCGCATGTATGATTCTTAGAATTGATGATGTAATTGCTACATCTGGTGCCCCAGGCGGCGGCACGTAATAGACTGGATAATTTAGTTAAAACTAAAACCTTCTAATTTTCATAAATTACTAATGTACAAACTTGGTGTAGATTTAGGAGGAACTAAAACAGAAGCAATCTTACTTGATGAGAATCTTAATGTTTTAGAGAGAAAAAGAGTTTCAACACCGCAAAATGATTATGAAGAAATAATTAACTGCATTTCATCTTTGGTTTTAGAATCATCTGAAAATATTTCTAATTTTTCTATTGGTGTTTGTACACCTGGTGCTATTTCTAAACAAACTGGATTAATTAAAAACAGCAATACTCAATGCTTGATTGGAAAATCCCTAAAAAAAGATCTAGAAAATAAATTTGGAAAAAAAATTTCAATTGAAAATGATGCCAATTGTTTTACTATGGCAGAAGCTAAAATGGGCGCTGCTATGGACTATGGTTTAGTTTTTGGTGTGATTATGGGTACAGGTGTTGGCGGTGGCATTGTAATTGATAAAAAACTTCATTCTGGTAGGACTAATATTGCTGGAGAGTGGGGACATCACATCTTACATCGTAATGGAAATTCATGTTATTGTGGAAAAACTGGCTGTGTTGAGACTTACATCAGTGGTCCATCCTTAGAAAGACAATGGACAAAACAAACTGGCAAATCTGTCACTCTAACTGAGATTCTTTCTAATCTTGATAATGAGATTGGGAAAAAATGGAAAGATGAATTTCTAGAAAATTTTGGATATGGTCTTGCTAATGTTATTGATATTTTAGATCCAGATGTAATTGTTTTAGGTGGTGGTTTATCCAATATTGATTTTTTATACACCGAAGGACAGAAATCAGTTTATGATAAAGTATTTTCAGATTTAGTTGATACGCCGATTTTGAAAAACAAATTGGGTGATTCTGCAGGTGTATATGGTGCTGCACTTTTAACTTAGTCTTCTGGACATCCGTATATTTTTTGAATATAGTGGCCATTAGTCATAATTTCAATTTCCATATCTTCTGGAACTGATTGTGTATGACAAAATCTGCATTCTTCTATGCTTACATTTGCTGATTCTTCTCCAACTTCTTTTAGCCATTCTTTTGCAAAAGAAACTGCTTTTTCTGTATCGCTTTTGTCAGTAACTACATCAAAATGTATTGTATTACCATCTTTTGCTTTGACATATGTATCAAAAACATGAAAATCTACACCAATCACAAATTTTTGGAATATTTATTTTTAATTTTCAAAATTTTATCCACGATCTCATTAACATCTACATCTAATTCAGTACTAATCAAAATCAATCCTGCCCCTCCAATGGGGATTGTAATACGAAATATTTTCTCATATTTTGCCATTGCAAAAATTGGTTTGCCAATTTTTTCTGATGTTTTTTTCCGTGTAGACCATCGATAAACTGCTTGAGATAATGATATCTCGGTTTCTTCTCTTGATAAATGACTTTTTAGTCCCTGCTTCATCTTATCGTAAAGTTCACCATAATCATAAACTCCAACATATCTAATTTTTTCATCACATTCTAAAATTTCATCACAAATTTTTTCATATTCCAAAATTATCCCTACTGAGGTTCAATTGTTGCAGGCGGTTTACTTGAAATTGTATATGTTACCCAAGTCACATCTTCAATCTCATTTGTTATTCTATTACTCATCTTTTCTAAAATACCATGTGGGAGTCTAGTCCAATCTGCTGTCATCGCATCAATTGAATCTACAACTCTGATCATTACAATATTGCCATATCTTCGCTCATCACCAACAACTCCTACTGCTCTATCATCACCTACAGCAGCATAAGCTTGCCACACCTTATCATACAAATTAGCCTCTAGTAATTCATCCTCAACAATTCTACTAGC
Organism: uncultured Nitrosopumilaceae archaeon; assembly: GCA_964490195.1. GTDB lineage: Archaea > Thermoproteota > Nitrososphaeria > Nitrososphaerales > Nitrosopumilaceae > Nitrosopumilus. Next base: position 3,190 of record CAZBBN010000044.1, on the reverse strand, counting down.
TACTTTTGCAATTTTTAGTTTAGTTGGAGTAACCTCCCCAATTATTCTAACTGCTAATCCTGGACCCGGAAATGGATGTCTCATAAAAAGTTTTTCTGGAACTGCAAGGATTTTTGCAATTTTTCTTACTTCATCTTTATACAATTCTCTTAATGGCTCTAAAATTTCTAAATTGAGCCAATCTGGTAATCCCCCTACATTGTGGTGAGATTTTATTACTGCTGCAGGCCCCTTTGAAACTCCACTTTCAATTACATCTGGGTACAATGTTCCTTGAGCCAACCATTTGAAAGGGCCATTTTTTTCTGCAAACTCTGTAAAAACATGAATAAATTCCTCTCCTACTATCATTCTTTTCTTTTCAGGATCTTCTACACCTTTAAGTTCTCCAAGAAATTGATCAGTAGCATCAATTGAAGTAAAATCTACTTTGAAATTATCTTTGAACATCTCCTCAATTTCTTTTTCTTCATTTAGTCGTAATAATCCATTATTTACAAAAACACACTTTAGTCTATCCCCTATTGCTTTGTGAATAAGTAATGCAACTACTGTGGAATCTATACCTCCACTAACTCCACAAAGTACATTTCCTTCAATTTTAGAAATTTTCTCTACTGCAGTGTCTATGAATCCCTCCATAGTCCAATCTTGATTTGCACCACAAACTTTCAAAACAAAATTCTTAAGAATTTCAGTTCCTTGTTCCGTGTGTACTACTTCAGGATGAAACTGAATTCCATAAATTGACTTGTCTTCTGATGCAATTGCTGCAGCTTTTGCGCTTTCAGTATGTCCAATTACCTTAAATCCAGGCGGAATCAGTTCTGCTTCATCTCCATGACTCATCCAAGCTCTAACTGATTCTCCAATTCCATTTAGAAGATCTTTGTCATTATCAATTATAAGTAATGATGAACCGTATTCTTTGTTTGCTCTTTTTACTTTACCACCGTACTTGTTTACAATTAATTGATGTCCATAACAAATTCCCAGTAATGGTAAATTCATTTCAAAGATTTTATTTTCAGGAACCGGAGCATCTGAATTATAAACACTTGATGGTCCTCCTGAAAAAATTATTCCTTTTGGATTTAGTTTTTGTAATTCCTCATAACTAATATCATACGGCACAAGTTCTGCATAAACTGAAAATTCTCTTATTCTTCTGCAAATCAAATGACTATACTGTGAACCAAAATCTAAAACTACAATTTTATCCATATCATCACTTTTTGATATTTTCCAGCATTCTAGTTAATGACCATCCTGCTGTATTGATTAACTCGTTGACTCTTTCCTTTTGTCTATAGTTTTTAATTATAATTTCTCTAATGTCTGTTCCATTTTTGTTTATTATATAATCGATAATCGACTCTTTTTGGATTTTTCCATTCTCTGCTTCTTGAAAATCTTTCTTTTTCATTTCCCCAATAATTCTGTCTAAAAAGAACGATTTGAAGGGGGGTGTATCTGCATTTATCTCAATTTCATTATCTAAAACTATGGACAATTGTTCTGGTGTGACATATGCATTAGCTATTATTTTACCATCATTTACTCTTTTAATTGGAATTGAATTTTCCACAGGCTTTTCTATAATTTCTGGCTCTGCTTGAATTTCTACCTCTTTTTTTATTTCTAACTGAGAGGCTTTTGTAAAACTAGAATCTTTTAGGAATGAATCTAAAACTGTGATGTTTTTTTCTAACATTTTAATAGATTCTTGATGTTTATCGATTTGCTCGATTAAACTTTCTTTCAAAGCAACTATTTCCTTTACCTGCTCCTCTGAAAATTTCATAATTTGATTAATGGGGGGTTGGGTATTAAATGCATTCTAGGTAATTATAATATCGAGTTCTTTGTATGATATTTTTTTAAACCCTTTAATTGATTTTGATGTGGTAAATAATTCCGATTTTGTGAAGGTTGATAACCACTCTAAAAGAGATTCACCTTTTTTCAATTTCATTAGTTTTGTTTGTCTTTCTCTTTTTTTTGTATTTGAAAATTTACCAATTTTATTTCCAAAATCCATTCCAAACAAAATAATTTTTTTTGCCTTAAAATGATTGGCAAGAAAAACTCCTCTATCCCCATCTGTAAATCCACCAAAATTTTGAATTTTGCTAAAAGGCTTTGATTGTGTTGTACCAATACAATTTTTAAATTTTTTTACAAGATCTAGTTTTTCAATATTATCACCATGTGCATGTACAACAAAAATGGATTTTGTTTTTGCAATATTTTTCAAGGTGCTTTCATCTCCGTCTAAATCAGTAATTATGATATCTGGAATAATTCCATTTTCTACAAGTGGTTTAACTGAACTATCTGCAGCAATTTTTATTGATTTTTTGTATTTTTTTAATCTTGGAATTGCAGTTGATAATGATGGACCTGAACCAATAACAAAAACTGTTTTTCCTTCAATTAGGGGGATCATTTTTTGTATGGTATTTGATTTTTTTAAAAACGAATTTAATTTAATTGCTGACTCTATGTCCTTTTTTTCGCTATAACTGAATTCTTTTAAAATATCAAAGTATCTCTTTTTCCAACCTAAAATCATCATATGACTCAAATTGTATTAGATTTGATAAACTGTGTGGCAAAAATTGCAAATGTAAGCGTAGGTGGGAAAAATCCTGTACGCATAATGGGAATTTTAAACACAAGTCCTGAATCATTTTACAAAAAATCAGTTCATACAAGTACTATTCAAATAAAAAACTCCATAAAAGAGATGGAAAACTATGGTGCTGATTTTATTGATGTTGGTGGCATGTCTACTGCACCATATCTGTCGACTCTGGTATCTGAAAAAATTGAATCAAAAAGAGTTCTTTCTGCAATTAAAATAATTCAAAATATCTCCAATCTTCCAATCTCTGTTGATACATGTAGGGCTAAAGTTGCAAAAGATGCTTTAGAAAATGGTGTTGAGATAATTAATGATATTTCAGGATTAAAATATGATGAAGAAATGCAAAAAATTGTATCAAAGTTTTCTCCATCTCTAATTTTATGTGCATATGACTCTAAAACAGTTTTAGGAAATCCTGTCACTGCAACAAAAAAGCTTCTTAGAGAAAGCTTAAAAATTGCCAAAAACTCTCATGTCTCATTTGAGAAAATTGTATTAGATCCTGCCATTGGATTTTTTAGAAAAACAGGGCAAGGACCA
>CAZBBN010000043.1:0-8448 GCA_964490195.1 uncultured Nitrosopumilaceae archaeon | reverse complement strand
AATTTTTTTACTTCATTGAGGATTAGTTCTCTGGAATGAGATGACATTTGAGGAATAATTTCAAGATGATCATCTTCACTCATGTCAATAAATTTAGCATATGTGAGATCTGTCCTAATTTTGGATAGTTCTTCTGCCAACTCATTTTGTTGCACTACCGAAGAAGGGGCATGATTTGCAACTATTCCATAGAATATGCCAATACTGATGGTGCCCACAATTATGACAAGTGTGATGGTAGTCAATGCCTTACCTTTATAGAAATAAGGCGTCTTTCTCTCTTGTTCTAGAGATAATGTGGCTGTCAATCCCATTATCACTCCAAACAAGACATGAATCACCAATGCGCCCAACACAATGAGGTTCATGTTTTGGATAAGATGGACAGATTCTATGTTGGAAATTGTTGCAATCAGACCAAAGTCATTATGTATTCCCTGTTCAATTAATGGCTGTATGATTAACATTGTAGTGGGAATAAAAAAGAGAAAATAAACAACAATTCCAGTGATTCCTCCCGCAAATATCCCTTTATTGATATTTGAAAGTTCTAACTTTTGATGCAATCCAGAACATGCACAAAACACTGATCCGATTAAAGCTGCCATAACCATGTGAGACACTAACCCAAACAATGTTGCCGATATCCCTTCTAATCCAATTGGAAATCCCACCGTCTTGTAAAAGGTTCCAGGAATCTGGCCCAGATGAGAATCAATTATGAATATGACAAAAAAGATTGCAAATCCTCCAACTAGTCCGGATACTGCCCCTATACGAATTCTTCTTGCAATTGGTGTATACAAAACATTTTCTTGATTGATGATATTTGTACTCAAATACCTAATTCCTCTCTTTTTTTAATTGAGGTGTTATGTGTTGATGAATAAATTTTGCAATAGCATATGTCTTGACCGCAAAACAGACAGATATAATTACAAACATACATTTGTTTTTCATAATCCTTACAAAAATTTTCAAATACAGCACATTCAAATAATTCTAATTCATTATTCATATTCTAGTGTCTTATTGGAAAAACATAAACACATCTAACTAATTTGCAAAAAATTGTCCTAGTTATTAACAAAAAATAAACAAATGTTTAGAATCATATATGACAAATATTCCTAATGCTAATCTATGATGATGATATAGTTTTGAGTCATGAATCTGACTGTAATTTTTCTCATTTTCTTTTTCTAACAACAAATTATGAATTCTAATTCTATTCCTCTATTGCCAAAGGTGAGTATGAAAAGTAGGTTTTGATACTAAAATACATGGAATCTGTTGTTGTTTAATTTGAAAAATTGAAATGCCAAATACTCTCAGTCAGGATATCTTTCTCCACATTATAAAATACCAAGATACCTTTTTGTGGAATTTAATTTCATGGGAAATTAATACTCTAAAGGATCCCGATGAATCGGCATTAACTGGCATTTACAATTCTCTCTTTTACCACATCTGGGACAGTTACAATCACAAAGTAACAATGACGTCTTACAACCAACACACCTTGTATATTCGGCATAATCTTCTCTCATCTTTCTTCAAGTATGATTAGGTCCAACTAGAAATTAAAGAGGACAATTATTTTTATTAAAACTTGTTTGAATTTTTAAACATTTATTTGAAATTTGTAAATGATTTTTTGAATCCACTAAAATATGGTTTTGCCTAAAATACACTATGACAATAACGATTAAAGAGGTTTTGACAGTATCATGAAAAAGGCATTTGTGCTGATCAACTGTGATTTGGGAAAAGAGGAAGACATCCTAAGTACACTGCGAACCATGAATCAAGTGAAAGAGGCTCATGGAACTTGGGGGGCATATGACATTGTAGTAGAAGTAAACTCTGATACTGCTGAATCATTACGTGAAACCATCACGTGGAAGATTCGCAAATTGCCATCAATTAGAGCCACCCTTACCCTCATGGCAATAGAGGGACAAAACTAGTGAAAAATCATGTCAAAAACCTTTTTGTTCTAATAAACTGCGAACTGGGTTCTGAAAAACAAGTTATATCAGACGTAAAAGCAATTGATTGTGTCAAAAATATTTATGGAGTGTTTGCCGTTTATGATATTTTAATAAATTTAGAATACAACAGACTTGAAGAACTAAGACAAATGATTATTTTGAAGATTAGAAGAATTGACAACATGTGTTCAACGATAACATTGATGGGAATAGATGGACAGTATTAGGTGGTGGGTTATTATGGTAAAACTAAGATGCAATGATTACGGGTTTGAGTGTGATTTTGAAGTGGAGGGTGACGAGGATCATGTTGTAGCACAATTTATGCAACATAGCAATGAAGAACATGGGATAGACTATAAAAAAGAAGCCGTAAAGCAATTCATGCTGAGAAAATATCACATCTAGTTTTTTCATGAACATTTACAATTGATACTAATCGTGTGATGAAATCTGCTGAGATGAATGTACTAGATTTAAGTTCCAATCCCTCAACTCAATCTACTTTAGATGACATGCCAATGTAGGTCCTAACTGATTATCCTTATTTTTCATTTTGCACCATTTCTCCCCTTCTTTTTTAATTAAAAATGTAGGACATACGTTCATAAATTCGCGATGAGGGGCATTTATGGACACATAACATTTTGATGAACTATTTATTTTCAAATCAAACTTTCTAATCCTTTTTTGCGTTGGTGTGCATTCGTTGGTGATGCTATGTGACAACACTTTCTATATGTCTGAAATATTCTGCTTTTTATTTTCATCAAGAACCTCCATATACGGTTTTGGAAAATTTTTCTGGTTATTCAACAAACTTTTCTATCTCACTATTGCAAGCCTTCTCCTCTTGAGGCATGTGATTCTTTTTTGGCAGTCTGCTGTGAGTAAAATCCCAACTGTGTTATTGAAGTTAGGTGATATCATCATTTTTGATTATCCTTTTGATTAATTGCTTCAATCTCTTTTGAATTCTTGATCTTTTATTCCCATAACGGTAATTGTTGATATTATGTCAGGTAATTTACGTATCTGCCAGGTGATTGCTTCTCTTAATGCATCTGCTGAATCTGATACGACTTTGGCAATAATATCATAGGCTCCAAAAGTCCCATGAATTTCTTTAACACACAAAATATTTTTTAGTTCATCAATGATTTCTTCTTCTTTGCCTAACCTACAGTTGATGAGAACATATGCTGTAGCCATTACTATATCATCTCATATGGGCTGATCCATCCACCACAAGAACGATAAATCAGCATACCATCTTCATCCTCATATCTTTCAGATCCTGGTGGGCATTTACATTTGGGTACAACAACATCCTTGCTTACTTTATCCATAATGGTTATTATAATACCGGCATAATCCGAAGTAAAGTTATTTGAAATTATGATTGATTTTTGTACAAATTTTAATAAAAACATGAGAGACAATTAGTTTACTTTGCAGACAAATCATGAGTATCAAATCTGGTCTGAATAACTTGTTCCTGCTTGGTATGACTGTTATGACTTTGGATTCATGGTGAGATTTACAATTTTATTGACTAGTTAAATTACAGATTTAAATGGAAAAATTCAATTATTTTCAACAGATAAGATTTGTGAAATGCTTGCTTATTTTTAATCATAAAACAAACAAGATTACATTTTTAGTATGATCAAGAAGATGTCTATCAATTTATTATGAAAAAATTTTTAAAACTAGAACTTGCTGAAACGTTAGCAAGAAAAAAACACATGGGTCAATTAAGAAAGGATGGGATAACTCCTTTCTCAGAACATCTAGAATGTGTAGTTGATACATTAAAACAACTAGGGATAAAAGATCAAGAGGTTTTATGTGCCGGATGGCTTCACGATTCAATAGAGAATGCGGATACTGCCTATGATGAGTTAAGTCCGATTTTTGGAAAAACAGTTGCTTTACTTGTTGTATCATTGACAAAGGATAGTTCCCTTCCAAAAAAACAAAGGGAGTTACAATATGTCAAGATTTTAAAAAATTCCCCTCTAGATGCTAAGATTATAAAGCTCTGTGATATCTCCTCTAACCTTAATGCTATTCACAAGTCTGGTCTTTCAAATAGAATGAAGGCCAAAAAGGTAAGGCAGATTAATTATTATCTTGATGTTATTAAAAACGATATATTTGAAAATATTTCATGCTATTCAAATGTTGAATCTATACTAACTGGAATAAATAACATCCTATTCCATTACGGGTTGCAACCAGTAAAAGCACATATCTGATGAGTTTGATTATAAATTAAGAGTTTGATAAAATGAGACCGATTAAGTGCTGGCAAATAATAATTAGAATGAGAAGAAACGACAAGACGTCTAAAAAACGCACATTTGAGGTAGTTTTAGATTTCTTAAAAAAGAATAAAATTTCAGGAGCCACTGTCTGGACTGGCGTTGACGGATACGGAAAAAGAGGAGATGCAAAATTACGGATTGAAGGGCTTTTGATGAACAATCCACTGTTAATTGAAATAATAGATAAAAGATCAAAACTACAACCACTGTTACCTGACATTAAGCAGATTGTGGACGATGAGGGTCTTGTTACTTTTAGTGAGGTCAATGCACTTTAAACAGAATTAATTCCTTTGGAATTGACCAACTGCTTTCCAAATAAAATTAATTGGCATCCTTCCAACAATTGCTCCTATTCAAAATCCTTGCAATGTAACACATTTCAAATCAGCAAATAGTAGTTTTACTCATTAAAATTTCAAATAAATAACCAATTTACAAAAATTAGAAATCAATTGCTCTTTATTTCCACACAAGACATTAATTTTTCCCCTTTAGCCTCCCACCTTGTTTGTTCTTCAACTTCATAGAGAAAGGTCTTCTCTATTTCCTCATACTCTCTTTCTTCTTTGCTATGTAATTCTAGTTTCTTTAAGGCTTCTGTCGAGATGTATCCCTCGTCAGAGATTACAATTTTTTCATAAGGCAAATTCCTGATGTTCCATTCTTCTGTCTTTGGTTCTGAGAAAGGGTCATAACAGTTCTTTAGAATTAGAGTTGAATTGTCTTTAACGTTAATTCCAAAACCGTAACCTTTCAAGAACTTTACGTTAAAATGACTCTGTTGACCTTTCTGTGTCATTACTGTTAATGCAACTGTTTACCTTTTAACAAAACTCCAACAAGTTCACTTATGCATTAACACATAGACATACGTATTTTCTAGGAACAAAAGGGGGGCTTTGCCTTTTTACTCTTTATCAATAAACTCGTTAACACCTGGTGGATCTGGTGCTAATCCTTTTCTCTTTCTAATGTCCGCAACTGCTGCTGCCAACATCGATTTTGGAACCTCAGTCCATTCCTTAAATGATGTATTCCATGTTGCACGTCCTGCTGTTTGACCCCTCATCTCTTCAGACAAAGTGAATGTTTCAGAAGCTGGAATCTCACCAGTAATGATACTTGAAGCACCTTTTTGAGACATGTCAAGAACTTTACCTCTCTTTCCAGAAAGAACTGTTGCTACATTTCCAACCAAATCAGTAGGAACGCGAACTTCAATAGCTAAAGTTGGTTCTAAAACTGCGGTTCCAGCTGTAAGCAAAGCACCCATACATGCTCTACGAGAAGCAGGACCCAATTGAGAGAGTCCTCTGTGTGCCGTGTCTTCGTGAGGTACAAAGTGAGTAAAGATAAACTTGCAATCCCTCATCTGCTCTTTACAGAGAGGTCCTTCTTTCATAACGTCTTCAAATCCAGAATTAATAGAATCAGTGGATTCTTGGACAAACTGTACACCTTTTGTTCCATTAATCAAAACATTTCCACGGGAATCAAATTTCATAACTCTCTTGATTGTATCAGTATCCCATCCAGCTTTCTTTAGCAGTTCTGCAACTACCTTCTTGTCTTTCATATCACTGATTTCTCCAGTTCTTAACATGTGAGCAATTTCAGGCTCTAGTGGCTCTACTTTCATGAAAATTTTATTGTGTCTGTTTGGAGATTTTGCCATAATTGGTTCACATCCTCCCTTTACTGTTTCTCTATAGTTAATCAAAGGCTCAGATGTTACGATTTCACATTTTGCATCTTGAATTCTGTGTATTGCAACATCAAGATGTAAAACACCCATTCCTGCAACAATTGTTTCACCACTTTCTTCATCAATTTTTACAACAAGATTTGGATCCTCAATTGTTAGTTGTTTGAGAATTTCAACAAGTTTAGGTAAATCTTTAGGATGTTTTGGTTCTATTGCAATTTGAACGACAGGTTCTGAAACATAGTGAACACCTTCAAACATCGGAATGTTTTTGATTGAAGATAATGTGTTTCCTGCTCTAGCTTCAGTTAATCCAAGTAATGCAGGGATGTTTCCAGCTCCGAGTTCTCCGACTTGTTCTCTTTGGTTTCCCATAAAGAAATTGACTGATTGTACACGTCCCTCTCTTTTTGCATCAATAATGTTAATTGTTTGTCCATCCTTAATTGTACCAGAAAACAGTCTACCAATTGCCACAGGTCCTGCTGCAGGATCTAACACCATGTTCACGATCATCATGATTGTTGGACCATCGTCACTGCATGCAAGTAATGCTTTTCCAACATCTGATTCCAAATCACCTTTCCAAATTTGTGGAATTCTATACTTTACAGCTTCATGTGGTGCTGGATGATGTTTTACAACCATCCCAAGTACTGCGTCAGCTAGTGGTGCTTTTTCTACGAGTTCGTCAACTTTTTCGTTCTGATAGGCATCAATTACATCCTTAAATGAAATTCCTCGCTCTTTCATCAAATCAAGATTAATTGCCCACTTATCCTTTGCAGAGCCAAATGTAACACTGGCATCCTGAATAGATACTTTCCATTTTTCTTTGTATTCAGGTTCTGCATAGGTGTCAATTAATTGGTTAAAGTTAGATACGACATCTGCCAATTGTTGTTGCATTTTTTCTGGAGTTAATCTCAGTTCTTTGATTAATCTATCAACTTTATTGATAAATAAAACAGGCTTTACACGTTCTTCCAAGGCCATTCTAGTTACAGTTTCAGTTTGAGTCATGATGCCTTCTACGGCATCACATACTACAACTGCACCATCAATTGCTCTGAGGCTTCGAATTACCCTTCCACTAAAGTCTACGTGTCCAGGGGTATCAATCATGTTTATGACATATTCTTTATCATTTTTTGTAAAGTGTAAAGTAACGTTTGCTTGATAAATTGTAATCCCTCTTGCTTGTTCTTCTTTGTCAAAGTCCATTGCCAAAGCTTTTCCAGCAGCAGATGGTGCAATAATTCCAGAGTTTGCCAAAAGGCTGTCACTCATCGTAGTCTTTCCATGGTCAACGTGAGCAATAACACCAAAGTTACGGATTTGGTCTTTGTTCTTGATAATTTTTAGGACTTCAGCTGTTGACTTGAATTTTACCATATTCGCAGACCCTAGTATTCAGGTATTAAACCTTAGCCTTGTAAAAGATCAATAAATCATGTGGTTTGAAACATTTCGAATTTCATCTGCTGTAACAAAATAACAATTGTTCTTCTTTTTCTTTTTTGCCTCATTTAGAGAAAGGAGTTGGGAGAAAAATGTGCAGTAAATCATTTGAGATATTTTTTCAGATGGTACGTCAGGATGGATTACATTTATGCCAATTTTTTTGAGGTTTTTTACTAATTGTTTATTATGAGAGTTTTTCTCCTCAAAAATTATAACAGTGTCTCCTTTTTTTGTAGAAAATAATTCCATATGGGAGAATTGCTCTATCTTGCAATAATGCGCATCATAGCCTAAAAGTTCATAGAATTTTGCAGCACAATACATTGCCAAGGGATATGTATACAGATTTCCCAAAATAAACAGTCTTTTTGAAATTTCTGCTTTGTTTGCATGAGATTTTGCTTTAAAAAATAATTTGTCATTTTTTGGAATCACTATTTTTCTGACCAGTGAAATGCACGTTAGTGCGCTTTCTAAAAACGAGATACTTCCAGCAGTGAATACATCACTGTTTGGAGAGATAAGTAGGATTGTTTCATCAGATATCTTTGCCAATTTGCTGTTGGGATGAGATGTTATCGCAGTTGCTTTTTTTGCAATTTTTGCAACCTTGATGTTAGTAATAGTATTTCCAGATATTGATACAAAATAGACATGTTTTGATTTTACAAGTTCCTTATTAGAATACAAATCCAGTGGATCCATTGCTTTAACAATTCCATCGGAAAATGATTCGGCCAACATTGAAGATACAAGTGAATCGCCACTTCCAGTAAACAAAATATTTTTTTGAAGATTTTGAGAAATAGGTTGTTGTTTTTTAAAAGATTTTAAGAAATTCAATTGAAATTCAATATCTTTCTCATATGCTTCAATTGAATTCATAATGGTAAGTGATTTCAGACATATATTAGAAAAACGATTAAACGTAGGTTTTGATATTTATTACGAG
>CAZBBN010000042.1:0-8494 GCA_964490195.1 uncultured Nitrosopumilaceae archaeon | reverse complement strand
GTGGGTTTCCAGTACCAATAACAGGCTCACCTGGTTTTAATCCACTTGTTGACTCATAAACTTGAATAAATGCTACATCGCCGGTTAAACGAATTACTTCACCTACTAATTTTGAATTACCAACAGTTACAGTTTCATACATTTTTGCATCAGACATACCATCTGCTCTTACAGCTGGACCACTTACCCAAACAATTCTACCTTGAGCTGCCATACTAATTTCCCACTCCGAATTTTGATGCAATTTCTTTCCTTATTAAAGGCTTCATGCGTTCAATCCTAGCATTAATCGTATTATCAAATGTCATTGCACCATCTTTTGATTTTACTATAATTCCACCAAGACAATCAATTGTATCAGAGGCTAATTCAGCTCCTGAGAATTGAGATAATGTTAATTGTACTACATCTTTGTCTTTGGCATTTGTAAAAACTGTAATTTCATTAGTGTCTAAAATTTTGGTCGATTCATCTAACAAAGTCTTAATCAAATTTGAATAATCGCCGCTTCTATCAGCATTTGCAATTTGATCTAGTGCTTTTGAAAAGACCTTATCAACTGCCTCTTCCAATAATATCAGTTGCTTATTTCTAGCCTCAATATCTGAACTTCCAACAATCTGTTTTTCGATCTTATCGGCTTCTTTTTTGCCATCTGAAATAATTTTATCATATTCACTTTCTAATTTTTGGGTAGAATCATCTAGTTTTTGCTGTGATTCAGTAAGTGCTGATTGAATGTTTGAAAGAATGCCTTTTTCAGTATTAGTGAGAATTTTGTCAATTGTAGCTTCTAATGCCGAATTAGATGTCATTGGGTGCCGTTGACCCATAATAGATTTTAATGTTTGGAAGAGAAATCAGAAAGATATTAAACTCAATGAAAATACCCAAAATTTGTCTTGGGAACAGCCGATCTAAAGTTAGGAACTGTCATTTTACCAAGAAGTGAGTCCCCTAAAGCAATTTCAAGATTAACTGAGTTTGAATGGTATCACAAAATTGATTCTGCTAGTGATTTGGTAACTCCTGAAATTGATGATCTTCTCCTAAAAGCTCAACAAACTTATCAATCAATTGATGATGTTATCAAAGGAATGGGAATTCCTCTTATTGTAGGAATTATGGAGATACTCTTCAAGGGTACTGTTATCAAGAAAAAAGACTATGAGATTAATGAAATTGAAGAGATGGTAGAAGAGCTAAGTAAAGAGACGCCTTCCATTATTGATGAACCAGCAAAGCTACTAGAGGATGCTGCAAACACTAGACTTTCAATTGAAGAGTACAAATCACTCAAAGATGCCTTAGAAGTAATTCGAAAGATGAAGATAGATCTTTCAGGATTTGGTTTGATGAAGTATTTTTTCACAAATCTGTTTGTCATAAATTCTGCGGATTTTGATGAGATCAGTCGCTCTCTTGAGGGAATTACAATTTACAAGTATGACTTGGAAAGCAAAGAAAAATCAGCAATTTTAGTAATTTCAGATACGGCAGATTCTGAAAAAGTTCTAAAGGTGTTAAGAAGTTTTAATTCCAATATTTTTAAAATTCCAGAAGGTTTTCCACAAATTCCTAGTGAAGCATATGCACTAGCAGAATCAAAGATCAAAGAATTAACTGCAAAACAAGCATCAATTAAAAAAGAATTAGCAAGATTAACAAAGAAAATAAGACGTGATATTTTAGCTCTGCATGAAAAAGCACTTGTTGCAAAAGATGTGCTTGAGACTTTGAGAAAACCAGGTGGAACAAAACATTTTGCAGTAATTCAGGGATTTATTCCAAAAAAAATGGAAGTAAAATTTACAGAGTCAACAAAACAATGGATGTCAGTTGTAGAGGACATTACAGATCCTAAACTAAAAGAAGAAATTCCCACATTATTTGATAATAAAAAATTCATTAAAACTTTTGAAGTAATTACAAAAAGTCAAGGAATTCCAAAGGCAGGAGAACCAGATCCAACTCCAATGATTGCTCTAATGTGGCCAATTTTTTATGGATTGATGTTTGCAGATATGGGTCATGGATTATTACTTATGGCACTTGGTTTATTGTTCAAGTTTAAGGGACAAGGAGAACTTTCCAGATGGGGAATGCTAATTGCAATATCTGGCGCTTCAGCAGCTATTGCAGGTGTTGGTTCAGGAGAAGCGTTTGGATATCATCTTGATCATATGGGTCCATTTGAAGGATTATTAGAGACAGGTGGAGCATTACATTCAGTTAGTTGGATAGTTGGAATTCTTAGTGTTGCAGAATTATCATTTGAACAAGTTATCAATATTCTCAAAGTTTCATTGTTCATCGGAATTGTTCATTTAGTTTGGGCAATGACTTTACGTGTAATCAGATTATTGAAAGAAGGACATAAACTAGTAGTATACACTGAAGCAATTCCAAACATTGCACTCTATGGTGGAATTGTCGTTATTATGATGTGTGCGATTGGTTCACAGTATGATGTAATGAACATGTATTCCAAAATACACACAGAAGCAGTACCTTGGGTAACAATGTTCCTCGGGGACTGGGCACAAGTATGGATTATCACAAGAATATCAGTTGTCATAGTAATTGCATCAATGGTCATCATGATGATTGGAGGCGTATTACATGCAAAGAAACATCCAGAAGATGGAGCGGATCCTGCAAGTATCATTATGGAAGTTCTCTTAGGAAAAACAGTTGAAAGTTTAGCTCATACAATTAGTTATGCTCGACTTGGAATTATGTTACTGGTGCATGCGGCATTGCTGTTGACAGTAAATAATGCATTTTCATCTTTGGGTGGTTCTGAATCAGGTGGAGCAATGGCAATGATCATTGGAGGTAACTTGGGAATTATGATGATTGAAGGATTAATTGTGTATATCCAGTCACTCAGATTGCACTTGTATGAATTCTTTACAAAATGGTATGTTGGCGGCTCACAACCATTTAGACAAATTAGACCAGAATTGATTTACAATCAATTTATCTGGAAAAGAAAATAATTCTATAGTTTTGTAAAGAGCTTTGAGAACACGTTTTGAGATTGGCTAATCTAACTTAATTTATTTTGAAATAAAAGGATTATTTTTCAATAGGTAGTTCTAGTCTATTGCCCCATTCTCCCCATGAGCCAAGATATACTCGAACATTTTTGAATCCCAGTTTTTTCAAAACTAGAAAGGAATTGGCAGCCCTATATGCCCCCTGACAATAAGTGACAATTTCAGTGTCTTTGGAATAATTATACATTTTAGATAATTGCTCATCATTTTTGAAAGTCCCATCTTCGTTGATATTTTGGTTCCAATCAATATTGATTGAATTTGGTATATGACCTGATTGAGCAGCTCGAATTACACTTCCATCATATTCACCAGTAGAACGAGCATCAAGAATTGTGATATTATTAAGATTGTCTCTAATGTATTCAAATCCTGAAATTATATCATGATTAATTTTTCCTGAAAAATTAGATGGCTTGAAACCATTAGGTTTTGTTTCAAGCAGAAGATTTTCTTTTTTCCATTTTGTTATTCCACCGTCTAGCAGAGATGTATTTTCATGAGAAAAATACAACAGCATCCAAACACCTCTTGCTGCAAGCATTCCTGAAACTGTGTCATAAAAAATGACTTTCTTTTCTGGTGTTACTCCAAGAAATGAAAGAAGGTTTTGCGTTTGATTATTGAAATTTTCTATTCCTTGTTTTGTTGTATCAATCCAATGAAATGCAAATAAATCCAAATGAACAGCTCCTGGAATATGGCCTTCAAAATATTCTTTGAAAGAACGGGTGTCAGCTATGATGACATTAGGGTCATTGAGAATTGAATTAAGATCAGCAGTAGAGATTAACATGATTTAGATAAAACAATCAAATCTAAATTGATTTGGATTGGATAATAAAAAGAAGAAAAGAAAAGGGTTTTTCTTATTCGTTTACGTATGCTCTTTCTCCGTGCTGTGCTAAATCGAGACCAATCTCCTCTTCTTTTGGAGTGACTCTGATTCCGCCAGGCCATACAGCATCCATTACTTTGAGGATTACAATGGTAACACCAAAGGCATAGCCTACTGATATCAAAGCACCAATGATGCTGATTGCTTGCTGTTCCATTCCTTCTGCAGTACCAGTCCATGCACCGATACCGTCTCCAGTATCCCATACATGAGGGCTAGCTAATGTACCAGTCAAAATTGCACCAGTAAGACCACCCATTCCGTGTACTCCCCATACATCTAATGCGTCGTCCCATTTACGTGCGTTCTTGAATGCTACTGCTGCATAACAAACTGTTCCAGCTGCAATACCGATTATAATCGAAGCCATCGGACCTACCCAACCTGAAGCTGGAGTGATTGCAACCAATCCTGCTACTGCACCTGATGCAGCACCAACAATACTTGGTTTGCCTGTATGAGCCCATGACATAAGAACCCATGTAATCACTGCCATACCAGTCGCGGTATTTGTAACAACCCATGCACTTACGGTAATGCCGTCTACCATTACTTCACTTCCTGCATTGAAGCCAAACCATCCAAACCATAGAATGGAAGCACCAAGTACTACCATTGGGATGTTGTGTGGTTCCATTGGAACTTTGCCATATCCGAGTCGTCTACCAAGGACTAAGGCACCTGCCAATGCAGAGAATCCTGAAGTAATGTGTACTACAGTACCACCAGCAAAGTCTAATGCAAACGATGGTGATAGGTCGGGATCGAGGTCTAATGCGCCTCCTCCTATGTATCCACCTCCCCAAACCCAGTGTGCTACTGGATCATAAACGAAGGTTGCCCATAAGAGTATGAATATTACTAATGCGCTAAATTTGATTCGGTCAATCATACCACCAATAATTAGTGCTGGTGTGATAATTGCGAATGTTGCTTGGAACATTGCAAATAGTTGGTGAGGTACAGTACCAGGCCAACCTTGACTACAAACATCTCCTTCTACCATTGCATTCATCTGGTAAGCTGCTGACCATGTGTCTGCACATGGACCTGGTTCACCTAATGGTGCATAGTGAGACACTTGATTAAATCCTACATAATCAAGCGAACCCATGAACATATTTGCATCAGAATCAACTGGACCAAACGCTAGTGAGTATCCCCATAGAACCCATTGTACTGATATTAGACCCATTACAATTATGGTCATACCAAGTACATTGACGATATTCTTTGATCTGGCTAAACCACCATAAAAGAATCCAACGCCAGGAGTCATGAAGAGTACTAGTGATGTTGCAGTTAGGATCCATGCCGTATCACCTGTATCAATTTTACAAGGTAGCATGTTGCCTTCGCCATCATCATACCAACATTCATTAGGATTTCCAGTGTAAATTCCACTGGTTCCCTTTACATATCCGTCCATACCATCTTCAACACTTTGTGCATATGCCTGTGACATAGCACCTGTTGCTGTGATGGATACTGCAGCTACAAGTAATAGAGCATACTTGTAGTTCCTAGAATTCATTAAATTTATCGAAATTGAAAATTATTTAAGGGTTCGAGACTATAGAACATTCAAAAAAGTAAATTATTATATTTTAGTGTATTCTGATAGTAACATAAAATATGAAAATTATGTTAAGAGGAAGAATATGAAGATTAAATCAAACACAAAACTAGCAATTTTTGATACATTCAAGACTAAAGGTGACGATTTAACAGGAGAAGCAAATAGACAAAGAGCGATCATCACAATTCTTGGAAGTAATGCGAATCCTGCTGAAAGAACACGTACAGGAATTTCTCAAAGAATAGCTAAGAAACATGGAATAGCTTGGAAGAATATCTATTCTGGAATATTTCGAGATCTGGATGAAATTTTGCTTCCCATGGATATTGCAGAAGAAGATGGCAGATTGCCTCTAAAAAGAGGTCCCAAGGCACTACAAGAAAAAGGAATACCATATTATCATTTAACTAAAAAGGGCATTTTGATAGCACTGTCAATTAGTGAAATTAAAAATAGAGAAGATTTACTAAAACAGTTTTTTTTAATGTCTGAATCCTCTGAAAAGGAATTTGAGAAGATTTTAACTAATCTTCTAAAGACTAGTCCAAATTTCACTTATTCAATTTTTCAAAAATATGTCAAGGCATTTTGTGATAATAAAATTGAGGAATTGCTCCCTTTTGATCTCTCAAAATTAAAGGATATTTCAGATGAATCATTAATAATTCAGAAAGAGATTCTTTTAGCATTTTCAAAACTATCAAAACAAGAAAAAGATGAGGCCATAATATTTTTGGATAAAATTACATAAAATTTGTTCTAGTAATAGATCGCCAAACATTAAAATCAGTTGCCTATTGAGATTGTTCAAAATGGGCGGTTCAAATAATGTCTATGCCTCCGTTAAAGCATACAGTAAAAGAGGTAAATTACTGACAAAGGATGATTTTCAAACACTTGCAGAATCAAGAGATTTAGAAGAGTTAATGACTAGAATCAAGAACACAGTATATGCTGATTCTGTAGCAGATGTTCAAAAACCATATACTTCACAAAGTATCGAATCAGCTCTTAGAAGTAAATTAGCAGACATTCATTATTCCATTGCAAAGACATCAGGAAATTCAGGTGTGTTGGATGCATATTATATGAAATTCATCATATCAAATCTAAAATTAATTCTTAAAGGCAAAGTTCTAGGAAAATCACAAGAAGAGATTGAAACTCACGTAAATCTTCATGCGGAAGAATTAATCAAACAAAGAGACATTGTAATTAAAGCACTAGTCTCAAAAGATCTTGAAGAAGCTGTTGCAAGTTTGAATTCAGTTCAATTTGGAGAAGAGATTGCAAAGGCTGCAGCATTATACAATGAAAAAAAGAATGTACAAATCTTTGATACATATTTTGATAAAATATTATATCAACATCTTGCAGGTGCAATGAAAAATTACTCTGATAAAGAAGCAACAAAACTAGTTTCAATGGATATTGATTTTTACAATATTTTGAGTGTGATTAGAGGAAAATTCTGGGGATTGCAAGAAGAGCAAATCCAAGATCTAATTATTGGAACTAGTCCACCTGCAAAAGAATTACTAGAAAGAATGATGGCAGCAGCTACAGTTAGAGATGCATTTAATGAATTATCCAGTACAAAATACAAGGATTTAATTCCACAAGTAGAAAATGAATTGGATGCTATTGCAGAATTTGAGAGAGCGTTTGAGATGGCGATATACAGTTCATCACTTAGGTCATTCACAAAGATGTTTAGTTTTGCAACAATTATTGGCATTACCAAATTGACTTCGTTTGAAGTTAGAAATCTAGCAGCTATTGCTTTTGCAGTTGAACAAAAAATACCAACTGAGATTACAATGTCAAAGTTAATCCTCGAAGAAGAATAGGATCCTAACATGTTTAATTTTCCAAAGAAAAAAACCGAAGTTTCTACAGAAGTTTTAATCAGATTCATTTGGGTTAGTTCATTTTTAGCAATGATTTTCACATTGCCGCCATTAGCATTATTCTTAGGTATTTACTATTTGACAGGCGAGCTTATTATAGGAGCAGTGATTGGTTTTGGATTTCATTTTGTAATATTAGCCTTTTCAGGAAGAATTTCAAAAATCATAACAAAAGTTATGAGCTAAACTATTAGGGATCATATAAGATGGTAAAGTATAATGATGGGAGATAGAGATTTTCAAAAGATCATTCAAAGTGCTATTGGATCTATTGGAAAAGAGTTAGAGATTCAGATAGATGCAAAGGATATTCAAACTATTCATCTTCACGAAGTAGTTCAATGTCTCAGACGTTCTTACTATGACAGAATAGATCCTCAAGAGATTGAAAGAAGGGGATTCAATGAGCTTCTCTCAGGATTACTAAGAAAATTAGAGTATGGAAGTGAGCCAAAAGAATTTGCCGTAGATGATATCAAGCTAAAAGGGCAGGTCGACATGATAGTAGATGACACCATTCTTTTATTCAGACCGGCAACAACTGAATTGGAAAATCCTCAAGCAAATGATGTTTTGTATCTTAATGCATGTATGTGGATATACAACAAAGATGATGGAATTGTTGTATATATTTCAGGAGATAGAAAAGAGACAACATTCTCTTTAACACGAAACAAAAAGATGTTTGAAGAAGTAATTAGAAGAGTAAGAGTCCTAAATGATCTTCTAAAAGATCAAAAAATACCAATCCTAGAACCATCAACTGAATGCTCTGAATGTCAGTATTATGAAAGATGTTTTATGAAAAAGAAGAATTCCAAACAGATGTCTCTAGCAGAGATGTTAGGAATGAGCGACAAAAATTAGTTAGATAAATGAAAAATATTGTAAAGGAAAAATTCCTTTTGGTTAATCTAGTGGTTCTGGATGTCCTTTACCACGAAGAGCAAAACACACTACTGCTAGTGCAATTGCAACTCCTGCTGCTGCGCCAAATGCGGCCATACCTGCTTCTGCCATTTGATAAAAACCCACTTAACGGGCT
>CAZBBN010000041.1:0-8505 GCA_964490195.1 uncultured Nitrosopumilaceae archaeon | reverse complement strand
ATAGTGCATTCATCTTTAAAGAAAGGAATAGAGATGCCAATTTTTTCCAATGAATGAAATACAATATTTTGAATTTGGATAGTTTTTTCGCTAACTATAATTTGCTTTTTTCCAGAATTTTTATTAATTGAATCATCTAATTGTTTTTTTATAGAATCACTCCATAGTGGTGTGTCATGTGGCCACCTATGTACAAATACCTTATCAGCTAAATACTTTATTTCAGAATCAGACAATAAAAAATATCAGTTCTAATTCAAATTAAGCATATCTTAGAATTTTATATTTTTATAAAATGAATAATTGTATAGTATATGGAAAAGAAAAAAGAAATAAAAGAAGCATATGCAACCGATGACCCAACCAAAACTACGGCAAAAGATCAAGAAGAGATGGCAAAGGAAGCCATAAAAAAATTCAAATCATTAGGTTAAGCCAAACTTTCATTAGCAATATCATTTTTGTAAGAATCATGGGATTGTTTGGCGGGAAGGAGAGTATAGAGGATCTGTTATACAATGCGGTGTCTCTAATGGAGAAGAATCAACCAAAAGGGGCAATATCATTGTTTAACAAAGCTCTAAAACAAGAGCCAGGAAATACGGTAGCGTTATTTAACAAGGGTTTAGCATTAAATCAAATAAAAAAATACAGTGATGCAATAACATGTTTTGATAAATTACTAGAAATTAATCCAAATGACGCTCAAGCATACAACAACAAAGGAATTGCATTTGCAGAGTTGGGCAACATACAAGGTTCTGCAGAATGTTATGATAAAGCAATAGAGGCAGACCCAAAGCATGCAGCGTCCTATTTTAACAAAGGGGTGTTGATGGACAAACTAAAAGAACATGAAGAAGCATTGAAAGCGTTAGATAAAGCAATTTCCATAGAACCAAGAAAGCCAAATGCATTGTTTTACAAAGGAATCATTCTAGGTAAAATGAAAAAACATGAAGAAGCATTGAATTGTTTTGAAATAATTCACAAAAACAATCCAAGCCACATGGATGCGTTTTTTCATAAAGGAATAGAATTGGCAGAGGTGGGCAAGCATAAGAATGCAATTGAAATTTTTGATCAAATATTATCAAAATACAAGGACAATGTAAACATCATTTATGCAAAATCAAGAAGCAAGGCAGCGTTGGGAATGTATCCTGAATCATTGGAATTATTAAAACAAGCAATTTCTAAGAGTCCAAAAATAATTCGCTCATGGGCAAAAGAAGAAAAAACATTTGAAAAGTTTCACAACAATGATGAATTTAGAAAAATTGTAAAATTATAACAAAACATCATTTAAAAAAATAGCACACAATTATTAAAAACAAAAGAAGATCATATCAAAGAATCTTTTTTCGTACTGCATCAATTCTAATTATCCCGACTTTCTTTTTAGCATCAGACAATCTTGCTTCAAAAATTGGAATATACACTTCAGCAATATCATGTAAAACAAATTCGTCTTTTAGATCTCGTACATCTGCATCCATTGGTTTTTTTAGATAAATTTGGAGTTTATCTATTGCAGAGTCATAAGAGAATTCAAGTTTTTTAACAGTAGATGAACTATCCTCAAGAATTTTTTTAGGGTAATTTTCAATAGTTTTTGAATCAATTTTGAATGGCAATTCTACTTCCAGACCATGATGATCAAATGTTAATTCATCTTCTTCTTCAACAAAAACATGCTCCTCTAAATTTAAGTCAATTTTGTTTTTACCTTTTTTCCCAACAAATGCCTTTTCTAGACCAGATTTTGAGCGAACTGGAAACACAGCATCTCCTAAAACAACACCATGTACATTTGAATCAACATCAATTGAATGGGTTGCTTTTCTAAAATAATTTGCAGAATACTTTCCAGAAACTATCAACGAGGGTTCATAGTACAATTTTAGAGAATCAAGATGAATATCTTCTTTTTTAGGTCTAGACAATAATGATTTGAAAGGATCTGTTTTTTTTTGTTCTACAATTTTCATTGCTTCTTCGTCGTCAAGGTTTTTTCTTATGACAATGGTCTTTACATCATAATCATCGTTTGTCAAAATCACTTTGTCTACAAAATTCAAGCTATTAAACCAATTCTAATAAGAAAGAAATAATAGATTTAAAATTATTAAATCAGCATGGGAACATTAAAGAAAAGAAAAACAATGCCAAAAAAGGGCGGTTTTATTGATAAATTTCTCAAAAAAGCTGATAGTGCAATACAAGAAGGAATTAGAAAAGCAGATGATGTTTTAGACGAAGCAGTAGAGTTAGGAGAAATAACTGCAAAACAAGCATCAAAAGCAAGTAAAGAATTTAGCAATATTGCAAAAAAAGAGAGTGAAGCATTGCAAAAAAAGAGTATCAAAAAGATTAACGAAGGAATTATGTCTGCAAAAAAAATGACAGCAGATCCTCATGAAGATTTGAAAATGCTTGAAAAACTTGGGAAATTAAGAAAGTCAGGAATACTTACGGAAAAAGAATTTCAAGAAAATAAAAAGAAAATTTTGAGTAGAATATAGAATGAAGAAAACTAGCATTTTTGGCAGCAAAGATCAAAGAAAAGTAAATCCTGACTGGTTTACAGGCAAAACATGGATGAAAGTATTATCTGCGAAAATTAAATCAAAAGATCAAGATATCTATCATGTCCATTTTGAAAAAGGATCTAGGACTAAACTCCATCAACATAACGGAAATCAATTATTAATTGCAATAAAAGGAAAAGGAAGTCTTGAGATTTTTAAAAAATATGGGACATCTAAAACTAATTTCAAGATAAAGCGAACAGAAAGAATCACCCTCAATGAAGGCGACATTGTACATATTCCAGCAAAAGTACTTCACACTCATGGGTCAATTGACAAGAAAAAGACATTTTCCCACATTGCAATAAATATTTTGCCTAAAAAAAATGCACCATACAAAACTACATGGTATGAATCTGATTTCAAATCTAAAGTTTCAGAAATCATTTAGACAAAATGTCATTACGAAAAAATTCTGAAATTCAATCAATTGAAGGAAATGAGGGAACTAAAATCAGACAATATTTTCATCCACATAACACATTAAATGGAATTAATTACAGCATTGCACAATTCACATTAGAGCCTAGAAAAAGATCCAAACTTCACAAACTTTTGTCATCTGAAATTTATTATATTTTGGAAGGCAGTGCAAACCTAAATGTTGATGGAGAGACCATTCATCTTGAAAAAGATGATTCGGTGTTTGTTCCTCCAAATTCTAAGCAATTCATTGAGAATACAGGATTATGTGATTTGAAATTTTTGTGTATTGTTGAACCTGCATGGAAAGCAGAAAACGAAGTGCTACTAGATTAAATACAAGCAGACATAATATGGCAATTATTTTTATCATATGACAAACCACTAGTTTCAGTGAACACATATCAAGCAATCAAAGTATTGAATGTGAATCAAGATTCATCACAAAATGAGATCAAGGCAGCATATAGAAAGCTGGCACTAGAATTACATCCCGACAAAAATAAAAACACAAAAGCAGATTCAGAATTTAAAAAGATCACAGAAGCATATAATTTTTTAAAGAAAAATCAAATCCAAACTAACAATTCATCATATGAACAAGATACAGAAACTAAATCTAATACAAAATCAAGATACAAGAAAAAACCCCAATGGGGAGCACCAGATGATGGAAACATTCCAGAACAAGATTGGGGCAAATATACTCGCGAATTTGAAGAAGGAGATCCTAATTTTTGGAAAGAGTATGAGCGAAAATTTTGGGAAGATTACAATGCACGTGTTCGTCCAGATGGAAGAAATGGCGAATATGAGAAAGCACAAGAGCCTAAAAAACAACCAAATCTTTTCGTTGATGTTGACAAAAGTCGTTGTATCGGATGTTGTAGTTGCGAAATAATTGCACCAGATGTTTTTGAAATCAATAAAGAAAGTAAGTCAAATCCAAAATCTGCCGTGATTAATCAAAAAGGGGCAGGCGTAAATAAAATAATGAATGCAGCTGAAACATGTCCAACAAAAGCAATCATTGTAGAAAATTTGGATTCAAAAGAAAGGATGTACCCATATTAAATTTTCAATTTATTGTAAAGTTCTTCAATTTCAGAGTCGGATAATTTCAATGAATTATCAAACATGGAATGAATTGCACCTGCTGAATCAGTATTACTTCTTGGAACTAAATGCACATGAACATGTGGCACTTCTTGTCCTGCATCCTTACCATTATGTACTGCAAGTAAAGTTGAACCAGTCATAGAATCAACCTTAGAAATCATAGTATGGACAAGAGAAAATAAATCATAGTTTTCTTTTTCACTCATATCTTGGATTTTTTGATGGTGGTTTTTTGGAATCACAAGCACATGACCCTTTGCAAGTGGAAATGCATCTAAAAACGATAATGAATCATTAGTTTCTTTAAGAATTTTTGCAGGAATTTTACCAGAAACAATTTTACAGAAAATACAGTCCACACAGTTTCAATAATTGTTCAAAATATTAAATCATCGATTAAGGGGTGATAATTGTAGCCCAAGCAAGACCACTACCAAATTTGATAGTGGCTTTATCATCAGTATTTAGAGTACAGTTTTCAATGGTCTTTGGAATATTATCAGAAGTTTCAACATAACATACACCATTATCGTTTGATAAAATTACCACTTCTTCAAATACATCCTCACGAATTAAATTCCAAAATGGAAAAACCATAGTAGATAAAACAATTCCTGCAGTAAGAAATGCACCAACAAAAACTAAACTGGTTTTCTGGCCTGAGCTAAGTTGCATTTTACCAGGTACCACCGTCACCTGCATTAGGATCTAATTTCTTTGCAGGTACGTTTCCGTGGGCTTTTTTCATATGTCTTTTCAATCGTTCCGGATCATGTAATTCTGTACCACATACATCACATTTTGTTTTATGCTCATCATCTTTCTTACGTTTGAACAAGCCCATATAATAATAAAATTTTGAAATACATCATAAAGGTTACGAAGTGTCTTTATAATTCTCAAAAAAATCAGTTTCAGATTCAACCCTATATATCTTGCAATGCCGTTTTAAGAACAAAACTATACAGATAAGAGTAAACAGGATTGAGATTTCACAATACAATGACATTGGCACAGAATTAGATTGAATCTAAATTCATCAGTGTCCCTATAATTATGATTTGAGAAGAACTTAGTTTCACAATGTTAAATTACTCATTAAAAAAGGTCAAATCAAATGTCCAATTCTGAGACAATTCCTGATGTGTTGTACTACAAGGTTTCTGAATACATGAAGAGAACAATCACTATCCTACATGAATCAACATACATCCCATATGCTTGTGCTCAGATTCAAAAAAATCGTTCTGATGAGATTATTGTTGTCAATTCTGCAGGAGAGACTGTTGGAATTGTAACTGATGAGGACATTTTGAAGAAGGTAGCAGAACAATTCGCAAGACCTTCAAGGACAAGACTTGAAGACATCATGACATTTCCGGTAGTCTCCATAAGTCATGATTCTACATTAAAGGAAGCATTGTACAAAATGAGAAAAAATAAGGTCAGAAAACTTGCAGTCATGTCAGATAAAAACAACATTATTGGAATAATATTTCAGCACACCATAGTTGAGCTAATTCATGGCTTTCTTACAAGAAACAAGAAACCAGCTTCTTCTGTAAAATCTATCCTGTGGAATCTTGGTTCAGTTATGCAGTTTGCCGGGTTGCTGATGTTGATTCCTGCACTTGTATCAACTGTCAGGTTTGAGGTTCAAGTTGCATCTGGAATATTTATGATGGCAACAACTCTTCTTGCTTTAGGATTTGCATTAAACTCCTATGGGGAAAAACATCCGTTGAGCTTGCGTGCAATGACGATATTGGTCTTTTTCAGTTTTATGATACTAGTTCTTGTGGGAACAATTCCATATCTTTACATTTCACCATATGGCGAGATGGGTTTTGTAGAAGAATTTTCAAATAGCTTATTTTCAAGTTCTGCTGCATTCACTACAGCTGGCCTGTCATTGTTTGCAACTCCTGAAACACTACCTCAAAGCTTTACGTTCTTTAGAGGATTTACACAATTTGTTGGAGGTCTGAGTTTCATCTATCTGATCATGACGGTGTTTTATCCAGAAAGGAAACTGCAGCACATGAGAGGTTTTATTTCAGGTGCAACACCAAACCTTCGAGAATTATTTGTAACAATTACGATAGTATTTTCAATTTATACAGTGATAATAGCAGTCATGTTTTGGGTATTTGGTTCACATAATATGCTGGACAACTTTTCACTTGCATTTAGCACTCTGTCAACTGGTGGATTCTTACCGGATTCAAAGATGTTCTCTGAGATTGGGATAGGAGGAGAAATCGTGTTGGTCATAGGAATGATATTAGGAACACTTCCATTTGGATTTCATTATGGTTTAGTCAGAACAAAATTCCTATCAGTAAAGCTAAGTAGAGAAGTAACGATTTACTTGTTTATGTTAGCAGGAGCAATTGTGTTGTTTTCTGTCATGTATGGTGTAGATTCTATGAAAAATTTGATCACAGTTGTTGCAACAAGTACAACTGCTGGTTTTCAAGTTGTGGATATGAGCATGCTTGATACAACACCCAAAATATTTCTGACATTATTGATGATAATAGGAGGATGTGGGTTTTCTACTGCAGGAGGAATCAAAATATTCAGAATATTGAATCTGTATGATCTCAGAAAATTGTTTAGCATGCAAGGTTGGAAAAAAGGATTTGTTGAGGATAAAAATGAGCTAGCGACAACACTGCTATTATTTGCATTATTTCCAACACTTCCGCTTGTAGGTGCATTATATCTTTCAAGTGAAGGCTATGACTTTTACGATTCTTACTTTGAAACAATAGGGGCAATTACAACTGCAGGGCTTGGCTCGGGAATATTAGGAATTGATCTTGATCCCATAGGAAAAATCATTGCAAGTTTCCTGATGATACTTGGAAGACTAGAGATAATTCTGGTAATTTTCATGTTTGTTCCAAAATTGATAAAAAAGTAGTTCACCAGCAGACAGAAACATACGTGAAAAGAATATTCAATAAGATTAAGCAATTTTTAAGATTAATTTTGGTTCAATATTTCAGAATGATAAAGGAAAAAATGAATTTTTCAGATACCTTAAAAAGGATACGAAACGTCCTTTATAATCTTCTTAGAATAGGGTTTCACACCAAATACTGTTTACCCAATATTGCCAATGCATGAAATCATAGTTGTTTTTATTCTTCGCGAGAAAAATAAGATTTCGGTTATAGATTTCATCAATTTACAGATAATTTTTGTAAGTTTTGAGATATCGTTTCATAAACCATTGTAAAAATGGGAGTTCATCATCTTTTATTTGTGACCTTTCAAGTGCGTTATAGTATGAACGTCTATCACCATAATCAATATCAAGTAATGGATAATCAAACTTGTTTAGAACATGATTCATCATTAGTCTAGTAGTTCTTCCATTTCCGTCTCCAAATGGGTGAATTGTGACAAATTTTAGATGTACTGATGCTGCAAGTTCCACAGGATTTAGTTTTGTTTTATTTACATTGTACCATTTGAAGAATCCATCTACTAACAGTTTTACGGCAGTATGTGGTGGTGGCGTGAATTTACTCTGGCCTGTTCCCACATTATAATTTCTGAGTAATCCTGCAATGTCCGGTTTTGTTTGCTCAAATAATTTTTTGTGCCATTTTTTAACCACCTTCAAAGACAGATCTTCTTTTTGTTTTATAACATCAAGGAATAATTTCTGATGAATTTCAGTTTCTTTGATATCTCTATTTGGTCTGTTTGATGGAGTTAGACCATCTTCTAAAAGAAGAATAGTATCTTTGAGAGTTAAAGTAGAGCCCTCAATTCTTTGTGTGCTATATGTAAATTTAACAGAAAAAGCCTTTAGATTCTTTTCTTGTATTGATGGCGGGATTTTCTTTATTTCCTTTTTGTTGTTTTGATGAATCCTCTCAAGATCTGGAATCCAGTCTTCTCGTTCTATGTCTAGTGCAAATTCCTTTTTTCTTTCATCAATGTCTTCAGGAATTACTTTTCCTAAATATACCTCATGTTGTTTTCTCTTATCCTTTTTAGAGTCATGATAGAGATAATAGTAATCTTGATTTCCTTTTCTTCTTTTTACTACATTTACCATAAATAGCATTGCCCAGGAAATTATATAAAAATTACTAATTTTATGAAATATTCCTGGGTAAGTACATCAATCAAGAAATGAGGTCAGTTACCTAGGAAATATTGTGAAATTTGATGATTTATTGAAAATTTCCTGTGTAAGATATTCATACCTACCTTTTACTCTTGCAATCTAAAACGAGATTCACAAGTTCTTTGAACCATTTATGGAGATAATTTGTGATTCAATATTTATTGAAATTATAGATGTGAGCGGGAAAATCCACACCCTTTAGGGTTGGGATGAAAGCGAACA
>CAZBBN010000040.1:5048-8572 GCA_964490195.1 uncultured Nitrosopumilaceae archaeon | reverse complement strand
TTCAAAAAATCATACAATGCCAACAAGGTTGGCTAATTCTTTCCTGCAAGATGCTCCAAGTTTTTCAGCAGCTTGTTCTGGAGAAACATCATTTAAGAAAATTCCATATCCACGTTCTAATCCAGACCAGGGTTTTGTAATAGGATAAACTTCAATGTGCCAATGAATTTGTCTACTGTTTTTCTTTTCAGGAGAAAGGTGGAAAACAAGATTATACGATACATTTTTGACAGTTTTTGATAATCCACCCAAAGTCGCCCTCAAAATTAAAGACAAATCATTGATTTCTTTTTGAGTAATTTTGGAAAAACTAGTAGTATGTTTTTTTGGAGAAATCCAAAATTCGTAAGGATATGAGGGAGACCAAGGACAAAATGCGACAAATCCTTCTGTCTGAAGAACTTGTCTAGGACCACCAAGTTCTTCATTTACCGTCTGACACATTGGACATACGCCTTTTTCATTTAGAATTTTGTGTGATGCTTCAGCTTCACTCTCAATTACTGGAGGAATAGTGGAAAATGTAAGAAGATTAAGATGAGGATGAGGGTTAGTGCTTCCTGCCAAATCACCATGATCCGCATAAATTGAAACATAGGTTACACCTTTTTGAGTATAAAGCCATCTCAATCTATCTTGAACGACAACCAGAACATTTGACCATTGTTCAGGATCAATTGTTGCAAAAGTGTCTTTTTCTTTTGGAGATGCAACAACAATGTAATGATATCCATATGCAGGTTCACTATAGAAAGGTCTATCACTGTAAGAATTTTCGGTATCAATTGAAACGATTGGATTTTTACTTTCAAATACTCTAATAGCCCAATTCTCAACATATTCATCCTCATTATCTTGAAGACGTTGAAGCATTCCATCTTTTGCAACAAGTGATAATATAGAAGGATTTGTCATGGATTCATTACCAGGGGCGAATGGAGATTTTTTTGGATCAATAATTTTGTCATCTTTTTTTGTTACAATCATGAAACGTTCAGAGACATAATCTTTACGCATATCCCCCATAATTGTAATTGAAAGTAAATGTCTGTTAAAACGTTTGCTAAGAGATGATATTTCTAAATCAAAAATATGTGTTGTAATTAATTTCAAGAAAAATTAAAAAATCATACTTTAATTAAATATTATTAATTTAAAAAAATTGAAAAAATAAATTCATTCTAATTTTTTGATCGCATATTTTGTTGCAAGATTTAAAGGAGAGCATTTGATGTTGCATAAACAGGGGATATTATGGATAATTCAGATATTCATATGATTTACGTTCTATTAGATGGAGTTGGAGATCTTCCACATCCAGATTTACAAGGAAAGACACCATTGGAGGCTGCAAATACCCCAACTTTGGACAAGATAGCAAATAATGGGTGTATAGGAGAAGTAATTTCTGTTGGAAAAGGAATTGCTCCAGAATCAGATATTGCTGTTTTCAATATGTTAGGATACAAATTCAATCATGCAGAATATGCAGGAAGAGGAGTGATTGAAGCAATTGGGATCGGAATCGACTTCAGAGATGGGGATTTAGCATTAAGAGGAAATTATTCAACGTTAAATGATGATGAAGTAATCACAGATAGAAGAGCAGGAAGAAATATTGAAAAAGAAGACGCAGATGGAATTGCAAAAGAGATCGAAGAGAAAATAAAGTTATCAAGTCCAGATACGTCCGTTGTAGTAGCACCTACAATTGGTCACAGGGTTACAGTAAGAATTAGAGCAAACTCTAAAAAACTCTCTTCAAAAATCACCAATACAGACCCAGCATATAGTAATATTGGAGGCATGGGAGTAGCAAAGGCTGTTGGTGATTTTCTAAAAATTGAAAAATGTTTACCATTAGAAGATGATGAAGATTCAAAATTTACAGCAAATATTGTTAATGAGTTTTCAGAGCAGTCAATCAAAATTATGAAAGAGAGTCAGATCAATAAAAAAAGAAAAGAGCAAGGAAAGAAGCAACTTAGTTGTATTTTACTTAGAGATGCAGGAAACAAATATCCAGATGTAATTCCAATTAATGAAAAGTATTCTATGCAATTTTCATGTATTGTAGATATGCCAGTAGAGCTTGGAATTTCAGATGTTCTAAAGATGAAAGCATTCGAAGCTGGAGGATTAACAGATTATGAAGAAAAAGCTAGAGTTGCAGCAAAAGCAATGGAGACTCAAAATTCAATATATGTTCATCTCAAAGGACCAGATGAATTTGGTCATGACGGAGATGCAATCGGTAAGATGAAGAATATAGAAGAGATTGATCAGAGATTTTTCAAAACACTTGTTGAGAACATAGATTCAAGTAAAGTTGCTATTGTCATTTCTGCGGATCATTCCACGCCATGTATTAACAAAGGTCACAGCGATGATCCTGTACCAGTTTTAGTTTCAGGTGATTTTATTCAAAATGACGGAACTACAAGAATGACTGAAAAGCAAGCAAAGAAAGGAAGTATAGGATTGCTTCAAGGTGCAGACGTAGTTCCAAAAGCTTTAGAATTAATTAAATCTCAAAAATAGTTAACTTGTTTTCTTGTTGCATTTCAACGGCCTTTTTTCTAATCCTATCAATATCTATGGAATGATACATTGATGGAGAAGTTCCTAGTTTATCTAAAACTCTTCTAAGCATTCCAATTCCAATATTGACATCATTTTTTTGAGCATGAGCTAATGCTACTGCCATCAGTATAATTCCTTGCACAAGTTCTTTTTCTCTACCAAAACATTGTTTCCAAACACCTTCAAAAGCCTCATGGCTTTCCCAAAATCGTTCATTGTTAAAGTAAAAAATTCCATCAATAATTCCTTTCTCTTTTTCAATCTCTTCTTCCACAACATGTCGGATATTATCAATAGGACCAATAGGAGATAATTTTTCAACAAGGGTGTCAAGATCTTCTTTTTCAACAGCTACATCTAACTCCACAAATTTTTTGGCAACTCTTGCAATTCTAACTGATGCATTCATGTCAGATGCTAAATCTCGGGCTCTGTAAACGATCTCACGTGAATGCTCAGGCAAATACCCAGTATTTTTAAAATGAAGCATGTAACGTTCCATGGCAATATTCTGGAAGGATTTCTTAAATTTCTTCTCTAATTTCAATCAAAGTTTATATGAAATATCCAAAGAATTTTTGATACATGTCCATCATCGAGACAGTCACAGACGTAAGTAACACCTTCCTATCTAGAAGAGAGTTAACATGTAATTTTGCAGGATTGGGTGGAAAACTCAAAAGTTTAGAGGCAGCAGATATGGTTACAAAAGAATTCAAGCTAGACGGCAAAGTGGTAATTCCAATGAGACTTAGAACTCATGTAGGAAAATCACAAGTCACAGGTACTTTCTATGTTTATGATGATGAAGGCTTGGCAAAAAAACATGTCAATCCAACAATTTTCTCAAGAATTGAAAAAATAAAAGCAAAATTGGCAGAAGTCCAAGCAG
Source organism: uncultured Nitrosopumilaceae archaeon (assembly GCA_964490195.1). Classification (GTDB taxonomy): domain Archaea; phylum Thermoproteota; class Nitrososphaeria; order Nitrososphaerales; family Nitrosopumilaceae; genus Nitrosopumilus. Next base: position 5,097 of record CAZBBN010000040.1, on the reverse strand, counting down.
AAGAAGCATCTGAAGAAACAAAACCAGAGGAGAAAGAGGAGTAATGCCT
>CAZBBN010000040.1:0-4948 GCA_964490195.1 uncultured Nitrosopumilaceae archaeon | reverse complement strand
AAGCAGAAGAAGCATCTGAAGAAACAAAACCAGAGGAGAAAGAGGAGTAATGCCTGTAGAACAAAAGGGTAAGAAAGGCTCTAGTCCAAATGTTTACAAATATTTCAAAGTAGATGGAGACAAAGTTACAAGGATTAGAAAGATTTGTTCTAGATGTGGAAAAGGAGTATTCATGTCAGAACATAAAGACAGACATACTTGTGGAAAGTGTGGACTAACTGAATTCAATCAGTAAAAATAAAATTATTTTAAATTCATTGTAAAACTAGTATAGTCTTTTTTGGCGAATTTTAGAACTTTTTTCTTCTAATTGTTCAATTTTTGAAACAAATTCTGGTACAAGTTTTATTTTAGAAAGAGATTCGGCAGACAATTTCACATTATTTGCATCCAGAGAGATATTGGATTTGGGGAGATTTTTGTTAGACCAAAATTTCATCACTTTATCTTCAAGTTTGTAATCACGAAAACCAGATGGGAATTTTTTCGTGATGTGATTTAACAAAGTACGATCTTTAAAGACAACTCTAGGTTCAAACAATCGTGTTTCGTCACTGTAAACATTTTCAAATAAATTTCCAGAGATTTCGTCAGAGAGCAACTCCATCTTTGAAATTTTTCTCATCAATTCTAGAAAATGCAAAAACTCATGTGCCAAAATTGCATGAATGGTACCTTTAAGACCATAAGCAATTAGAGGAGCAGATATCTGAATTACAACCTGAAATTTATTATCAAACATCACAGGTATTGTTCTTGCAAATAATATTCCAAATTCATAGGAATTAGGATTTGGGAAAGACAGTACAAGTGAAGGCTCCACATATGCAACAGGGTATTTTATACCAGATGCTTTTTCTATTCTATTTATTCCTGCAACAACAATTGGAAAACGTTCTACTACAAGATCATAGATGTCATCAGGGATTATTCCTTTAGAATGTGCATCTTTGAAACGAATTAGCGGGTCCAACATTACTCCTTGACAAGTTTGAATGTAAAAGGGTTAATTTGTTTAGGATCTTGGTTTTCCAGATTTTGCTTTCTTTTTTTTACGGGTTTCAGCCCTTTGATCAGCATGTCTTTGATGTTTTCCTTTTTTTCTCATTGGCATGATGTTTTACGATACTCAGAGGTAGTTAATTGTTATCATTGTAGAAAAATTGAAAAGATATCAGAAACTGTTTTTTCATACCGGTTATATGCAAAAAAGCATCATTGCACTTCAATTTCGTTAAAATCAAATTCACGACACTTGCACGGAGCATCAAGAATCTGAGAAATTCCAGGAGTTACATCATCACCGTCAATAAATCTCCTTACTGGAAGGCCCCCCTCAGTTTTCAAAGACAAGGTGAAAATATTTTTAGAATTTTTTTTATATTTTACAAAGAAGATTTTTTTCTCTGATCTTTTTCCGGATTTATCATAAATCACTATAGGATGTTTTTTGAGAATTTTTAATTTTTGAAGATTTTTTGAATCAAGATCAGAAGATGTAGAAATCTTTAGTTGAATTGACGAATTGAATTTTAGAGGAGTTTTGGGAGATTCGTGAACTAATTTGAGATTAGAAATTTTCAGAGAATCACTCTTAAAAGAAGTTAATTTCAAATTTCGCTTTAAAGGATTTTGAAGTTTAACAAAAAAGGGCCTTCCATTACCCAAAACTAAACTAGATTTGTCCTCACCACCAATCCAAGTGAATTTGGCAGTGGCTCCCCCAATTTTTTCAAAAAGAAGTTTTGAGATCTGGCCTTCAATACTTTCAAATTCCGAAATGCCATGAAAATCACACATTCTACATCCTTTTCCCGAACAATTTACACATGATTTTTGTTTCTGAGGAATGCCACGTATAGTTTTGACATATCTTCCAGAGAATGTAATTGATTTTGAGCGTAATTGAATTGATTCATCTTTTTGATTCACAGTGAAAGTAATGTCTGGATTTTGAGTATCAATGATTTTTTTTGTTTTTTTAGAAAACGATTTTGCCAATTCCCTTGTAATGTCAGTCTTTATGCTGTCAATTCCTTTGAGTTTGTATTGAGAGCGAATAAAATCATCCCTATCTACAATAGAGGGTTTTATCATGGCTCCAACACTGAATGTATCATAGGAATAATTTGATGAAGCATCAAGCATTAATTTTAAAAAATAATTTAAATTTTCAAATAGATTTTTACATATATAGCATTTTTTTGTAGAGTTTTGATTTTTCTTTATCTTTTTTCCTAAAAGTTTGTTTGATGACAGTCGTAATTTTTTTGAGAATAGTCTTCCCAAGCAATGATCACATAAAGGATGTTTTTTTAAGATTTGATTTGCGATAGGAATAATTTTTTGATAGTCAGACATGTTAGAAAATTTGTTTTAAAATATTATCCTAATCCCATTTTTCTAAGAGTACCCTGCATTTGGCGTCCTTTGGATGCCTTCATCATATTTTTAGAATTTTTATAATTTTTTAATAGTTCTTTAACTTCACCTTCTGGCCATCCAGACCCACGAGCAATTCTTTTGATTCATGACGAATTAATTAAATCAGGATCTGCTTTTTCATCTTTGGTCATACTTTGAATAATGTATCTCCATTTTGATACTCTGTCTTCCATTTGATCTATTTGATCATTTTTTACCATTCCAGAAAAACCGGGCATGCTATCAAGCAAGCCTTTCAGAGAGCCAACTTTCGTAACCTCTTCTAATTGGTAAAAGAAATCATCCATATTCATTTTCCCACTGGAGATTCTTTTCATTCTAACATCATCCCCTTCATTTTCTAATCGTTTTGCCAAATCCAAAACAGCTTGAATGTCACCCATTCCAAGTAATCTTCCAACAAATCGGGTTGGAGAGAATTTTTCTAAATCATCAATTCTCTCACCAGTACCAATGTACATTATTTGTGCACCAGTAGCTGCTGATGCAGCAAGTGCGCCTCCTCCTTTAGCTGAGCTATCTAATTTTGTAATAATAACACCACCAACAGGAATAGTTTTGTGAAATGCTTCTGCCTGGTTAAAGCATTGTTGTCCTATTGTTCCATCAATTACAAGTAATACCAAATCAGGATCTGCAGCTTTGTTAATTCTATCCATTTCATCTAGTAAATCTTGTTCTTCTTTGTGACGACCAGCTGTATCAATTAAAATTACATCTAGAGGTTGTCCCTCAAAATGCTTTAATCCATTTTTGACAATACTAGGAGAATCTTTGTTGTTTTCTTCCCCATAAACTTCAACATTAGATTTTTGACACATTGTTCTGAGTTGTACTAAAGCACCTGGTCTGTAGGTATCAGCTCCCACTACTCCAACTTTATATCCCTGCCTTGTCAAAAACTTGGCTAGTTTTGATGTAACAGTAGTTTTTCCACTGCCTTGAATTCCAAGTAAAATTATCTTATTTTGTTTACCAGGTTTAAAATCAAATTCAGATTCATTTCCAAGTAATTTTGATAATTCGTCATAGAGAATCTTCACAATGTGATCCTTTCGTGAAAGGCCAGGGGGAGGAGTCTCATTTAGTGCTCTCTCTTCGAGGTGTTTTGTGATTTCTAAAACTAGTCGTACATTAACATCAGATTGTAATAATGCCCTTTGAACATCTTTAGAGAGTTCTTTGATTAGTTCCTCGTCGATTCCTGAAGATTTTACAATTTTTTTGATTGCATCACCTAAACTATTCTTTAGTCCATCAAGCATTGTAATTCAACTCCGCATCCACTATTTCAAACCTTCCTCTATAACCATCCCATTCTTTTCTTGATTCTTTAATAATGATCGGATATGAAAACAAAGGACAGTTAATCACAAATGTTTCTGCTTCACCACCTTCAAAGTTCAAGTTGAATCCAAATTTTTCAGAAAGAAGTTTCAAAGTATCAACATCAGATTTCGAAATAGATTTCCCAAGCCAAGAATCATCTAAACCATCTGAGGAAACAGAAGTAATAATAAAATCAAAATTTGAATCAATTAAATCATTCATATATTTTTCTGGTTCTGTATTCCATAAAGGAGATATAGAAATTAAATTTAATTTCGAGCAAAGTGTTTCAAATTTTTCTTTTTGGAAATTACTTTTAATCCCACCATGAACTAACCCTTGGATTTGATATTGATCTATTGCTTTTTCCAATAATTGTTCTAATAAAATTAATTCATCCCCAGTATCATCAGAATCAGAATTTAGTGTCAATTGAGGAATTTTCATAGATTCAGATTGTAATTTTGTCCATTCAAGATTTGGATGATGTAACAAATGACTTTCGTCAGATTTTGTAAAAACACTCAAGAGACATGTTACTTTGTGTCCCTGTTTTTGAGCAAGATAAATTGCATATGTGCTATCCTTACCACCTGAAAAAAGAGAAGCTAATTTCATAATCTAAAAAATATTTCATTCAACAAATTTTTGAGATTTGTTGAAAAAAGATGCCTCATTACTCATAATCCTCATCAACATTCAGACGGCTTTTCCGCTCATCATCAGCATCCAAATTAGGATTTAATGCGCATGATTTTAGTTTTATCCATAACGACCCAGTATTCTACATTTTGTCCATTTTCCAATTTGCCTTTGACTTCATCATCAATTAATGCAATATCAATGGTCTCAAATGTTTCTGAATCCATTACTTGAACTGTATCACCGTTAATTGAGATAATTTGTCCTATTTTTTTGTTAATCATTGGAACATGAATTTGCATGCTGACTGGACCTACAAGGGGTCTTTTTTGACCATCAAAAATTCCTTCACCTACAATTCGGGCTTTTGCAGCACCGTGTTTTCCAGGCTTTGATGTATCATATTCAACAATTCTACATGGCTCTCCACTTGGTTGATCAGTGTGTGGCAATAGAATGTAAGATCCTATTTTCAAAGAACCAAGATCTGATGGTTTACTCATGAAAAACAGTTTTTGGTCGAATATTTAAC
>CAZBBN010000039.1:0-8675 GCA_964490195.1 uncultured Nitrosopumilaceae archaeon | reverse complement strand
ACTAAATCTCGTATTCATCATCTCAGTTCCTATTACGTGGTTTCTGACATTTACCTGTTGGATATCTCAAAAAAGTACTGACTATATGCATAATTATTCATCATCTCATGCTCAAAACGAAAAAAAAAGCTTGAGTAATACACAAACCATTCAAACAACAACTAGTGGTAATCAAATTGGTCTTTCAGAAATTAAACAAGTTCAATCTGAATTGTCTGCAGAACTTAACACTCTAAAAGAATCAGTAAAACTAAAAGATGGTGAAATTGAAAGATTGAACCAAGAAATTTCTAATTTACAAACACTTGTTCAAATTGAATCATTAAAAACAGAATTAGCTAATCTGAAAATGTTAGCCTCTAAAAGAAAATAAAACAATTGGATCTAATCCTTGCAATGATAACACTTTATACCATGATTTTCCTTACAACTAGGACAACTAACTGCTCCCCCATAATGACATTTACAGGAACATAATTCAGTTGGATCTTTTTTCATGCTCAATAGATAACCTCTAATTATGTTGCTATTTGATTCTTACAATTTTAAGATAAATGAACCAAACTACTTAATTCTCATTAGTTATGATACAATTTTAAAAATCTATTTTAACAAATTTTATAGAATTTAGATTGTTTATTCTTGAAATCTCTAATAGAATTAAATTTACAGAATCAACTTAATACTTAGATATTATTATTAATTCTACAATTAAAAAATATATCATCATATCAACATCTTAAAAAAATAATATTCTAAAGTGATTTCTTAATGGTAAAATTCTATTTTCATTTCTCATTATTTTCATAATTCAAATAATTGTTATGTTCAATTTGTAATTTTTAACAATCATGAAGAATCTGTTCTGATAAAACTTTAGTAAATTATAATTAGTATAATGTTTTCAATTCAAAATTCTTTTGATAATACAGTCGAACTTATCTTTGATGATAGTTCTTCTGTTAAAACCTTCAAAATTTATCTTAAATCTAATCTTAACGTAATTTAGAGGCCATCTCTAAAGTTTCATCCACTAACTCTTTGAGTCTATTTTGTACGTCTATATCTGTAACAGAATTTTCCTTAACTGATTCTGTAGTCAAAAATACAGCCTTTGGATTTGTTATTACTCTAAAATATGATAATAACTGTGTGATTAATGTCTGAACATTGACAAAACCAATATTTCCCGAAGCCAAAATTGCCATTCCTGCAACCTTTCCAGCAGTTTTTTTGTAATTGATATATTCAAACAAATTTTTCAATGATGAACTAAAAAATGAATTATAGATTGGTGAACCAATCAGCCATACATCTGCATCCATAATGTATTTTGCCGCAGTCTTTGTAGCTTCATTATATTTTTCATCAGGTCCTCTATAACATTCAATTTGACCTTCTGATAGATTAATTAATTTTGTATCTTGATTTTTCGATTTTGCATAATCATAAACATATTTCATAATAACTTGTGTATTGGCATTTTTTCTTGGACTGCCAGAAATTACTACGACTTTCATATATCAAGCAATTTATTTTTCTATTTAAGTCTCCATGAATTTTTAATTAAACGGGCTTGGAGGGCTTCGATCCCTCGACCTGTAACTTAGGAGGCTACTGCGCTATCCATGTTGCGCGTCAAATTGACTCTGCGCTACAAGCCCAGCAAAAAAAATACTCTTAATTATTTAAGCGTAATCAAGATTATCTTTGATCATTTTCTGAATGTTTGACCAATCTTTATTGTCTTTATCATTCCATTTTTCAAAATATACTACATCTTTCAATTCAAGTCTTGGTAACCAACCTACCGTTTCAAGATCTGGCTTTTCAGCAAAATCATCAACATATCCTAAACACAAGTATGCAACAGGAACTACATGTTCAGGTAATTCCAAAACTTCTTTGAGAGTTTCATTTGATAGTATACTTACCCATCCTAGTCCTACTCCCTCTGTTCTTGCTGATAACCATAAATTCTGAATTGCACAACATACACTGTAAAGGCCTGCTTCAGGAATACTTGTCCTACCAATTACAAATGGGCCAAATTTTGTAGGATCATATGTCACACACAAATTTACTGGCGATTCTGAGATTCCCTCTAACTTGAATGAAAGATATTTTGATCTTTTTGGCTCTTCAATTAATTGTGATGAACGTTTTTTTTCCTCCTGAAAAGATTCTTTTATCTTCTTTTTTGTTTGACTGTCTTTAATTAAAATAAAATTCCATGGTTGTGAAAATCCCACTGATGGAGCATGATGTGCAGCATGAAGAATTTTTGATAAAATCTCATCCTCTATTGGTTTTGAGGTAAAATGAGATCTAACATCCCTTCTTGAATAAATTGCCTTATAGAAGCCTCGTTTCTCGTCTTCAGTAAAATCCTCTGTCAATATGTTTCTCCTTCATTCTTCTTTTGTTAAACGTTAATAATGTCAATCTTTAGTTTTGTACTTCAATGGGCCGGTAGTCTAGCTGGTTAGGATACCGCCTCGACACGGCGGTGATCGTGAGTTCGAATCTCACTCGGCCCACTTTTAATAACCTGTTTTGAATTCTTTTTGTGTTTCACTCCAAGAAGATTGAGTAGTTACAATTCCTTCAGCACTAAAACTAGTAATTCTATTATCTATCATTGCTTCGTAAATTTCTGGATTAATGTCTTCCTTACTTAGAACAAATGTATTTTTTAAAGGAATTTCAGCACCTGAACTAAACAAGGCCCTTCCAGGTAATGCAATATCTGCTGTTGAATATATTCCTGAACCTAATAATGTTCCATCTCCATAAAGCTTGTATTCTATTACTGAAACTGTGAATGTTTTATCAGTTGGATTTTTTACAAGAAATGTTACATCAAATTTTGCTTGATTGTTTATTGTACTGACATCTCTTAATTCTACATTTGTTAATTTAATCTCAACTTGATTAAGATCTACATTATCAAGACTAGCATAGTAAACAATTCCTCCCATTAATGCTAAGACTCCAACTATTGCTGCATAAACTGTCATTTTGCTTTGAAGAGCCATTCCAACGTTTCAGATTATGTACAACTAAAAAACGTTGTCAAGATCCAAATACATAATATTTAATCCAAAATATCATAATCTATGACTGCACTAGAACAAGCAATTCTAACATGGATTCATCTTGTTTCAGCTGCAATATGGGTAGGTGGTTCACTTTTCATTGGAATTGTATTTTCCCCACTTCTAAAAACCATGACTAATTCAATTGAAGAAAGAATGCAAATCATGATTCGTGTTGGAAGACGATTTAACAAAATTGCTGTTCCATCATTAATTATTTTGATGGCTACTGGATTGTACAGTTCATATATGTTGCTTGGTAAACCTGAACTACTTGTTGCAACAAGCTATGGAACATTTCTTATTGTTAAAATAATTCTTGTCATTGCATTAATAATTACATATGCTATACACGTTAGAGTAATTCGTAAAGATATTGAAGAAAAAATAATGTCAAACCAAATGCCAGAACCTCAAATTCAAAAATTAAGAAAAAAAATTATTATTCTGGGAGAAATTACAGTCGTGTTATCGATTGTAATTTTATTTTTTGCATCTTTACTTGACGCTGGAGTTTGAAATTCCCTCAATAATCACTTCAAATCCATCAGCTGACTTTCTAATTCCATACTTGCAACCTGTAATTTTTGACGTGACAAACAAATTTGTCTCCAAATGTTTTGTGATATTTTTTACCAAAAATGTTGTTTTTCCAAGACCTAAACTAGCAGGAACTACTAGCATATCTGCCAAATTTTCATCTACACCTTGTGAATTTTTAATAAATTTATCAAAATTCAAATCAAAACTTTGTGTTTTTTTGTCAAATAAGGAATCAACTCCGATAATAGAATTTTCATCAATGCTATAAATTAATAATGATGCTCCAGGATCTATTGCTTCTTGATTTTTAATTTCTATTTCAACATTAAAATCCTCATCAGTTAATTTCTCTTTAATCCGTTCAACTTCTTTTTCAATTTTTTCAACTGAAATTTTTGAAAATGTACAAATTAATTTTACATTATTTGTTTTTCTTTTTAAAAATGATGTTGATTTTAAATTAGAAGGAAATACTTGTAATTTTACTTCTCCACTTCCCTTTGGATAATAACCTCGTTTAGTTAATTCAAGAAAAAACTCTATTCCCATTCTAGAATAAGCATTTTTTAGCACATGTTGTGTATAATCAAAACAAGGACTCCAAAGTACATCTGTTCCACCTTTTATTGTTAAACTTAGTTTTTTTTGAGAAATTGCAACCACAGGAATTAAAACTTGTAAAATTAAAGAAATACTTCCAGCAGTTCCTACGTTCTCATTTAATTCTAAACTCTCAATATTACCTGGAATGAATTTCAATTCAGTCGAACCTATGTTTGCACCAATTACTTTTGCATTTGAAATTTTTTGAAGAATTGTTATAGCTGTTAGGTGTTGTGGTCTTAATCCTGGAACTTTTCTGTTCTTTCTTATATTTTCTAAATGGATTGATTGTTTTGTGATACATGCAAGTGCGATAGCTGAACGTATTATTTGCCCCCCTCCTTCACCGTACCCGCCATTAATTTTTAAAAATTCCATGATTTTTTCCAATTGCTACTCTTTATGATACTTTTTTTTACAATGAAATTTTCTATATTTCTGTATGAATGGATTGTTAATAGGGAGATTCCAACCTTTCCACTTGGGTCATCTTGAGGCATTTCGCTTTGCACTGTCTAAAGTGGAGAAATTATGGGTTGGTTTGGGCAGCTCCAACAAACCTCCAGGAAAAAATAATCCTTTTTCTGCTGAAGAAAGAAAAGAAATGATTCTCTCTTCAATTGATGATTCAATGAAAAACAGAATTTCAATTTATTTTATTCCTGATTTGGACAATCATGTAAGATGGATTGAAAAAATAGATACTATTGTTCCAAAATTTGATATGGTTTTCTCCAATGATGAATTAACAAAACATCTGTATTCTAAAAGGGCAGTTCAAGTAGTACCCATTCCATTTTTGAAAAGAAATGAATTATCTGGAACCAATATACGAAATCTGATTATTAGCGATCAAAAATGGGAACATCTTGTTCCTGAAGGAACCAAAAATTTTTTGATTAATACTAGTTCTGATGATCGTTTAAAAAATCTCTAATTATAAATAAACCCCATATCGCACTGACATATAGATAACATATGGAATATCTTTCAATGCTTCCAGGTCCAACAAATGTACCTAATAGAGTAATGAGGGCAATGCTTGCACCTATAATTAATCACAGAAGCGATGATTTTGTTGAACTATACACTGATGTAATTGAAAAAACTCAAAAAGTATTTGAAACACAAAATGACATTGTAGCTTTATCTGCATCTGGAACAGGCGCTGTTGAAGCAGGTGTTGTAAATCTAGTTAAAAAAGGCGATAAAATCATAATTCCAGTCAATGGCGAATTTAGTAATAGATTATGTCAACTTATTGAAGGTCAAGGAGCTAATGTTGTTAAACTTCAAACTCCGCCTGGAGAAAATGCAACTTTTGATCAAATTAAAGAGGCATTTGATAACAATAAAGATGTTAAAGCATTCTATGTTGTTCATAATGAAACTTCTACTGGAACAATGGTAAATTATCTTGATAAAGTATCTGATTTGACATCTAGAAATGATGCATTCTATGTTGTAGATTCTGTTTCATTACTTGGTGGTGCTGAACTACCAGTTGATAAATGGAATATTGATGTATGTATGACTGCATCTCAAAAAGCAATTGCAGCTCCGCCAGGTATTTCACCAATATCTGTTAGTGCTAAAGCCAAAAAATACATGATAGAAAATCCACCACCTACAATGTATTTCAATTTAGCAAGATGCTTCAAATATTATGAAGAATCAAAACATACTCCCTTTACTCCTGCATTGCCTTTGCTTTATGCATATAGAGAAGCACTATCAATGATATTAGAAGAAGGATTACAAAATGTGTTTAAACGACACAAAATTTGTTCTGATGCATTATACTCTGGATTAAGTGCAATTGGTTTAACACCATTTGCAAAAGAAGAAGATCGTTCAATCTCTATTGTAGCACTAAATTATTTGGATGGACTTGAAGACAAAACTTTCAGAAGTACATTGGCTGATAAATTCAAAGTCTTAGTTGCTGGTGGATTTGGAGATCTTAAAGGCAAAGTTTTCAGAGTTGGATGTATGGGTGAAGTTAGTTCATATCATGTAATGCGAACCATTTCTGCAATTTCATCTACTTTAGCAATGATGGGATATGATGTAGATGCTCACGCAGGACTAAAAGCTGCGGAAGAAAAACTCAAAGCTCTCTAAATCCTGTTAACATAATATACCGAAGTGATTCTTTCGTGTTAAAATAACTCTGAATCATCCTCTAATACATTCAAAGATAATCCTGCAATATCTTCCCATTTCAAATTTGAATACTGCGTATTGTTTGCAGAAAGTATTTTGGTATGTTTCACAAAATTTTTTGTACTTTTTGCTTTTGATTTAGAAAGAGATGCTTCTAATTCTATTGTTCGCATCATCTTCCTTCACCATACTCATTTGCTTCATCTTCTGCAGATTCACCATGTTCGTTGCTTTCTTGAAGATTGAGTGTTTTTTCCATTCCTTCTTCACCAGGTAATTCTGTTGCCTCGTCCCCTAATGTTGTTTTTAATGCAGTAATTGCTCCTACAGATATAAGTAGTATAGAAGCAATTGCTATTCCTGCTATGATTTTTTTATTCATGTGTGATTTACATAGATTTTTGATATAAACAATGTGAGACAAACATCTAAATGAATTTCTTATTATCTTAGATCTCTTCTTTAATTTTTAATTATTAACATGTACATACAATTCTCATTTAGATGATTGTACTAAAAACATTAAATCATTAATTACTTTTTAACCCTTAAATGAAAATACTCTCTTGTAATATTTGTATAGTTAAAAGATTGTAAAAATGATGTGGATGAAAATAATAGCAATACTACAAAAATATTGCAATACATTCAAAAAAACCCAGGAATTCATCTGCGTGAAATTAAGAGAGGATTAGATATGGCAATGGGTACTGTACAATATCATTTGGATTTACTAGAAAAACAAGGAAAAATTGTGTCTGAACGTCAAAATTTTCGTAAATTTTACTTTCCAATTGGGCTTTTTGCCGAAAATCAACGTAATATCTTAAAAATCATAAAACAAGATACTGCAAGAGAAATTCTTTTGTTTATTATCGAAAAAAATAATCCTACTCAACATGAGATTGTAGACAAAATAAAGATCTCGGCTTCTTCCGTAAATTGGCACTTGGACAGATTGAAAAAAACTGATATGATTTATGAACTTCGAGACGGAAAATACAAACGATACTCTATTAAAATAAAACCTACTGAAATTATATCATTGATAAAGAATTATCATCCTACAATCTGGGATCAATGGAGTGGACGATTAATTGAAACTTTCCTCTCATTATCTACAGACGGAGAAATAAAATATGATTGAAAATTTGTATCTTGAATCAGATCTTAAAGGAATTGAAAATATTATACAACTAGCCATTGTTGGATTTTCTTTATTTTTGTTTGGTTTAACTATTAAAGCTTATACTGTGTCAGGTTTGAAAAAAATTCTTTTTGCAGCTACTGCATTTGGATTATTTTCGGTTACTTTATTTTTTGAATATACTGAAGAAACATTTGATTGGTTTGAAGATACAGAATCAGAAATAATAAGCTCAGTTATATTTCTAGCAATTTTAATTTTATTCTTTGTTTCAATAATAAAGAAAAAATAATTAGTACAAGTATCTAACTGTCTTATTTTTTTATGCATAATTTGTGTATGATTTATAATTTCATTTAGACACACGTCTCACATTAGTAATATACTATTTTGTAATTTTGAATATTAATAAAATGAAAACTACACGAATAGCAATCTTTGCATTAGTTGCCTTGATGTTGTCTGCAAGTACTGTTTATTTTGTTCAAGCATACGAGGAAACTATTGAAGAAGATTCTGATGAAGAAAACAAAACAATCCTAGACAATGACAAAAATGATGATGTTGGAGTAGAGAACGTTGAAGAAACTGAATTGCCAGAAGCTGCATTTTTTTCACTAGTTGGTCTTGCATACATTCCAGTAAGCGGTTGGATGATACACAAGAGGCATGCTAGTAGAAAACCATACGTAATAGCTCTAATTGGTTCTTTAGCCATGGTAGTGTTCTATGTTCTTACTAGAACGATAGATCTTCCAATCATAGGATTACAAACAGATGTAGGAGTCACTGATACTGTTGCAAAGATCTTACAGGTTGCAGCAATTGGATTTTCTGGATTTCTTATCTACAAAATAGAGAAACTTGGGAAAAACTAGCCAATTTTTCTTTCTTTTTTTCACTTTTTTATAATCTAATTTTTAATGATTGTTTATTTCATATCTTTTCTGTCTAAAATTAAACAGCACAAAAGGTTTAACTTAATATAAGGAAATTCGAGACCGATCACATTGACTTTCGATAAAGGATCATTAATTCTAGTGGATTATACTGCCAGGGTAAAAGATACTGATGAGATTTTTGATACCACCATTGAAGAAGATGCAAAAAAACATTCT
>CAZBBN010000038.1:0-8675 GCA_964490195.1 uncultured Nitrosopumilaceae archaeon | reverse complement strand
ACAATGTTGATTCATACATGAATTTGATTATGACTGATGCAGAAGAGCTTCATGATGGTAAAACAATTGCAAATTATGGAAGAGTAATCGTAAGAGGCAATAATGTATTATTTATCAAACTAGAAAATGAGCTCTAGTTAATAGGGCGATTTTATGACTAACAGTTTTCTATTTACATCTGAATCAGTAACAGAGGGGCATCCAGATAAAATATGTGATAACATTTCAGATGCATTCTTAGATGAATTTCTCAAACAAGATCCAGATTCAAGAGTAGCAGTTGAAACAATGGTAACCACAGATTTTGTAGCAGTTGCAGGAGAGGTAACATCTAAAGCAAATTTTGATAAAAAAGCTCAAGAGGAATTAGTTAGAAAAACAATTAGAGATATCGGATATAACAACAAAGATTTGATGTTTGATACAGAAACTTGTGAAATAACTTTACGGCTTCATTCTCAAAGTCCAGATATCAGTCAAGGTGTCACAGCCACTGAGGAAAAAGAACAAGGTGCCGGTGATCAAGGATTAATGTTTGGCTATGCAACAAATGAAACAGCAGAGCTTATGCCAATGCCAATCTTGCTTTCACAAAAACTTGCACAGAAATTATCTGAGGTCAGAAAAAATCATGTTTTACCTTGGGCAAGGCCTGATGGAAAAACGCAGGTTTCTGTAAGATATGAAAACAACAGACCAACAAAAATTGAAACTGTTGTAGTTTCAACACAGCATGCCCCGGAAATTTCTCAGGAAGAAATTGCAAATGAAATAACAGACAAAGTAATCAAACCGGTTTTAGGAAATCTTTGGAATGATGAAATTAAAATTCATATCAATCCAACTGGAAAATTTGTAATTGGCGGTCCACATGGGGATGCAGGTTTAACAGGAAGAAAAATTATTGTTGATACTTATGGTGGATTTGGAAGACACGGAGGAGGAGCTTTTTCAGGAAAGGATCCTTCCAAAGTGGATAGATCAGCATGTTACATGTGTAGATATATTGCAAAAAATCTTGTTGCAGCACAACTAGCAGATAGATGTGAAGTACAACTAGCATACGCAATAGGAGTTGCAGAACCAGTGTCACTTTATGTTAATACATTTGGAACAAACAAAATTCCAGAAAATCAAATCGAAGAATTGGTTAGAAAGAATTTTGATATGAAGCCATCAGGCATTATATCTCAATTAGATTTGAAAAGACCAATTTACAAAAAAACTGCATCATATGGTCATTTTGGAAGAAATGAACCCGAATTTACTTGGGAGAAAACAGACAAGGCTGAAACATTAAAGCAGTCGGCCGGACTCTAATAGTTTCATCACAGATTCAAATTTCATGCCAGTGAATTTTTTTAGTTTGTTGTGACTACCTTTGAAATTACCAATTAGAATATTGAGATCATCTATTCCAAAATCAGATTTTGGATTAGTAATTGCATCATGGTAGGAATCTTCTAAATTAATTTTTTTAATTCTGGTGTTAGTTCCTTTAGAAAACAATTTAACGTATTTCTCAAAAGTAACATTATCAGGACCCACAAGATCAATAACTTTATTCTTAAATTTTGGTTCAGTAGTTGATTTGAGAATAATTTTTACGACATCATTAATGTGAATTGGTTGAATCACATATCTTCCAGAGCCAGGAATTTTAATTAGTCCATTCTTGATTTGTTTGTGAAGATGTTTTGAAAGCAAATCATCTTTTCCAACAATAAATGATGGCCTAAAAATAGTATAATTAATTCTGGAATTAATTATTATTTTTTCTGAGTTATATTTAGAAATAAAATACCCTAAAGAAGTTGTTGCTGAAACTCCCAAGCCACTTAGATAAACAATTTTTTTAATTTTTGCTTTTTTACATAAATTTACTATATGATTTGTGAATTCAGTATTTACTAGGTTATAATCAATATCAACAGACTGTTTTCCAATCCCAACAAGATGAATTAAAGCATCAGAGCCTTTAATTTTTTTAAGGAGATTTTTTTCATCATAATTTTCTGAAACAATTTTAGACTCATTTTTAAATTGTTTAAAGTTTTTTCTGGATATTGAAATTAATTCAATGTTTTGTTCAGACAAATACTTTCTAAGATTTCTTGAAACAAATCCGCTTGCGCCAGTTACAACTATCTTTATACATTTATTCACAATTATCTCAAAAAAGTTTTAATTTTAAATCTATTTAGAGAAAATTGAAAAATTACCAAATAAGAGTTAATACAGTAAAATAAATACCAAAAATGTGGAAGAAAAAACAAAATTAAAGACAGGTTATACCACAGGAAGTTCTGCAACTGCAGCAGCAAAGGCCGCATTATTATCAATTTTGGGTCAAAAAAAAATAGAAAATGTAGAGATTTTGTTGCCAAAACGTTCTTTTATTAAAATTCCAGTGTATTCTTGCGAATTTGAATCTGATAAAGCAAAATGTTCTGTAATTAAAGACGGTGGAGATGATCCTGATGTGACACATGGTGCAGAAATAATTGTTGAATTATCATTGACAGAAAAAATAAATCAAATTGAAATAGACGGAGGTGAGGGAGTTGGCGTTGTTACTAAACCTGGCTTGGGATTGGAGATAAACAAACCTGCAATTAATCCAGTTCCAAAAAGAATGATTATTGAAAATTTAAGAGAGGTAGGAGAACAAATTCTTTTAGAAAAAGGAATTAAAGTTGTAATTTCTGTTCCTAAAGGAAGAGAATTAGGTCCAAAAACAGACAATCCAAGGTTGGGAATTGTAAATGGAATTTCTATTTTAGGAACTAGTGGAATAGTGATTCCATTTTCTACGGCATCCTATGCTGCATCAATCAGACAAAATCTAGATGTAGCAATTGCGATGGGAAATGACACAGTAGTTCTTACAACTGGTGGAAGAAGTGAAGATTTTGCAAAAAAAATAGTTGATTTACCTGAACATTGCTTTGTACAAATGGGTGATTTTTCAGGCTATACAATTCAACAATGTGCTAAAAAAAATATCAAAAAAGCATATGTTGTAGGATTTATTGGAAAACTTGCAAAAATGGCTGCAGGAGTTAAACAAACTCATGTTAAAGGTTCTAAAGTAGATATGAATTTCTTAGCAGAATTAGCAAAAAAAGCAAATGCCAAAGAAAATGTAATTCAAAGTATTAAAAGAGCAAACACTGCAAGACATGTTTCTGAAATAATTCTGGAAAATAATGTAAAAGGATTTTTTGAATTAATTTGTAGTGAAACATATAAGCATATGAGAAATCACTCAGAACAAAAAGTTCCAATTGATGTGATATTGTTTGATTTTGATGGAAATATTCTATCCAGAATATCAAAAGAGTAAGGTATTTTATTAAAATTGGGAAGTTTTGATTATGGATAAAATTTCAGTTCTTGCAATTACTAAAAATGGAGTAAAAATTGGAGAGAATCTCAAAAGAATATTTCCTGACTGGAGTATCTTTGCACCATCAAAATTCTCAAATGAAGAAAATAAAATAGTATGGTATTCTGAGCCTACATCAGAGAAAATTATCGAACTTTTTAAAAATAGTAATGCGCTTATCTGTCTTTTTTCATTAGGTGCAGTAATTAGACTAATTGCACCGCATTTGAAGGATAAAAAAACAGATCCTGCTGTAATTGTTATTGATGATAAAACAAATTTTGTAATCAGTGTATTGTCTGGGCATATAGGAGGTGCAAATAAGTTAACTCAAGAAATTGCAGAAAAATTGCAAGCTTTGCCAGTTATTACTACTGCTGCAGATGTTAACAAAACCATAGCAGTGGATCTTGTAGGAAGAGAATTTGGTTGGAAAATAGAAGATGACTCTAATGTGACAAAGATCAGTGCACATATGGTTAATGAAGAACCTATTGGTGTTTTTCAAGATGCAGGAAATCAAAATTGGTACAAAGAATTGCCAAAGAATGTTTCAATTTATAAAAATCTAGATGATTTGAAGCAGTCAAACTCTAAAGCACATCTAATAATTTCTGATAGAATTATTGACAAAGAATTATCTAAAGAGTCTGTGATTTATCGGCCTCCAAGTTTAGTGATTGGTATTGGATTACATTGGGATACTACAAAAGAAACAATCAAAAAAGGAATTCAGAGTTGTTTAGATAAATTCAATCTTAGTTCAAAATCGGTTACAAAGTTAGTGTCAATTAAAAAACCACAAGATGTACAAGGATTGATAGAACTTGGAGAAGAAATGAAGATCCCAGTTGAGTATATCAACAGGGAAGAATTAGCTGAGATTTCTGCACCAAATCCTTCAGATACTGTAAAAGCATTTGAGGGAACTGCAAGTGTGTCCGAAGCTGCTGCAATCAAGGTTTCTGGAGGGAAATTAATTGTAGAAAAGCAGAAATTCCCACCTGATTTGACTATAGCCATAGCGAGGATTCTGAATTGAAACGAGGATTATTACTAATTGATAGAGGAAGCAGAGAAAGAGAGGCATCTGAAGAATTAGAGATTATTTGTCAAGGAATCAAGGCTAAAGGAGACTATGTTTTTACTGATTTTTGTTTTCTAGAGGTAGAACCACCATATATCGAAGATGGGATATCTAAATGTCTCAAAGAAGATATTGATTCATTGACTATAGTTCCTTACTTTTTGTATCCAGGTAAAAAAGTTAAAAATGCAGTGATTGATGTAATGAAATTCCAAAAAGACACCAAAGTGAAGTTTGTCGTTACAAAGCCAATGAGCATGCATAAAACTTTGGTTGATGTAGTAGAAAATAGAATATCTACAGCATTAAAAGAAAATAATGTAGAACTATCAAAAGATGATATAGACGTCATGATAATTGGGCATGGTAGTAAAGATCCTAATGCACAATTGTCATTGAATTACATTGTGAATGAATTAAAAGACTCGTATAGAAATGTTAGTAGATGCTGGTTAGAAATAGAACAACCAGATATTTTTGAAGGAATAAAGAAATGTGAAAAGGATGATCCTAAAGTTTTGATAATAGTTTTTTATTTTCTTCATGAAGGGGCACATGTAAAAACAGACATCAATAATGATTTGATACCTGCATTAGAAAATTCTAATATAAAAAAAACTTACATTACAAAACATTTAGGAACTGATCAAAAGATGATAGATTTGATATTGGAAAGAGCAAAGGAAGTAGAAAATGCAAACTAGGAAAGGCCAATCAATTGAAGATGCAAGTATGCAGATGATCGAGGATGAAATTGGATCACACCAGTACAATGAAAAGGAATGGCCAATTGTTAGAAGAATAATTCATTCAACAGCAGATTTTGATTTTGCAGATAAAAATAGAATAATTTTTCACAAAGATGCAATTCAAAGTGGCATGAATGCTTTGAGAAATGGCTGTAGCATAGTAGTGGATGTCAATGGAGTAATTGGCGGATTAAATAAGCAGAATCCTAAGGATTTTGGAAATAAAATAATTTGCAATATTTCAAGTCCCGAAATTATGGAATTGGCAAAAAAAGAAGGTAAAACCCGCTCTCAGATATCAATGAGAGCTGCAATAGCAGATATTGATGGAGGAATTGTGGCAATAGGCAATGCTCCAACTGCATTATTGGAAGTGATTCAGATGGTAAAAGAAGGCATAGTAAAGCCTGCGCTGATTATTGGAATTCCAGTGGGGTTCATCTGTGCTGCCGAATCAAAAGAAGAATTATCAAAGTTGGAAAAAGTGCCATTTATTACAAATATTGGTAGAAAAGGGGGAAGTTCATCAGCTTCGGCCATAATAAATGCAATATTCAAGCTAATTAGAGCAGAATCATCGTCTTGAATAGTTTAAGCAATTTTTAACAAAAATTTGGGCATAGTTTGAGCTATCAAAGTAGAGATGCCCATATGATGCAAGAGTGTTGTATTCAATCATTCCATCTTGATGTTTCTTTATACCATCACCAATTTCTAAATCATAAGCAAATTTAGAATCGGAAGACACCGAATCTAATTGAGAGTAATGAAATTCATGGCCTTGGAAATTATGTAATTTTTCTGAGATGGGATTTTTCTGAATAATCTTGCCTTTTGTATAATTGAGCCTCATTTTCTTTGTCATTTTAGTTTCAGCATCAAATAGACCCACCATTTTGTATCTTTTATTGTTAGATAAAATGGATTTTGTCAGATACATTAATCCGCCACATTCGGCATAAATTGGAAGATTGTTTTCAGATTGTTTTTTGATTGTTTTTTTCATAGTTTGATTTTTTTCTAATACACTACCTAAAATCTCAGGAAAACCACCACCAATGTAGAGTCCATCACATTTTGGGATTTTTTTATCTTTAATTGGACTGAAAAATTTGAGATTTGCTCCTTCACGCCGTAATGCTTCTAGATTGTCTTGATAATAGAAATTAAATGAAGTATCAAGTGCTACTGCAATCGTAGTTTTTGCTTTTTTATGTACAGGTTTTGATTTTTTTTTTAATGATGTTGCATTTGTTGAAATTTTAATTATTTGTTTAATATCTAAATATTTTGAAATTATTTTTGAAATTTTCTCAATTTTGGTTTTTAGAGATTTGTTATCCAATGTAGAAATCAATCCAAGATGACGTGATTCCAAATTTAATTCGGTATTTTTTGGAATTATGCCCAAAATTGGAATTTTAGTTTGTTCTAAAGCATTTTTACACAAAATCTCATGCTTTTTGCTACCTATTTTATTTAAAATAATTCCTGCAATTCGGGAATTTCTATGAAATTTAATAAATCCTAGTGCTGTAGCTGCAATAGAACGTGATGTTTTACTTGCATCTAAAACTAAGATAACAGGAGATTCTGTAATTGATGCTACATGATGCGTGCTAGCATAATTTGTATCTCCTCCAAATCCATCATAGAACCCCATTACACCTTCGATGACAGATATGTTAGATTTTGAATTTGAAACAAAACTATCTAATAGTTTATTTTTCCCCATCAACCATACATCCAAGTTGTATGTATCCTTGTTTGAAATTCTTGAAAGATAACTAGGGTCGATATAATCAGGGCCTACTTTAAAGGGTTGAATTGAATAACCTTGTTTTTGTAAGGTATGAATTATAGAACATGTGATAGATGTTTTTCCAACTCCACTTGTTGCACCTGCTATTACAATTCTAGGAATTCTCAATTTGCATGACTAGAATCATTTTTTATTTAAATTGATATCTTTTGGAGGATCCTCAATGTTTTTAGTAAGATTACTTGAACATGGTTTATGAAAGAAAATGGGTTAACCATTGTTTACACAGGAAAAGGTAAAGGTAAAACTACTGCAGCATTAGGAATTGCATTAAGAGCAGTTGGGTACAAAAAGAAGATTTGTATGATTCAATTCATCAAAGGTTCTTGGCATTATGGCGAAATGGATTCATCCAAAAGGCTTGAACCAGAATTGGAAATGGTTGCAGTTGGTAAAGGATTCGTTGGAATAATTGATGATAAAAGTCCAAAAGAAGATCACAAAGAGATTGCCAAAGAGGCAATAAGAATTAGCAATGAGAAAATTCAATCAGGTAACTATGACATTGTAATTTTAGATGAGATTAATTATGCTGTAAATCTTGAATTAATTTCTGTCAATGATGTTTTAGATTTAATTGAATCAAAACCTGCAGAAGTAGACTTGGTATTAACTGGCAATTATGCAAAAGACGAGGTGATAAAACTAGCTGATTTAGTTACAGAAATGAGAGAGATAAAACATCCTTTTCAGAAGGGCATAAAGGCTAAGAAAGGTATTGATTTCTAGCCAGCAACATTAATTTACGCATTGAAGAGTTTTAGAAGAAATGTCTACTGAAATTCAAGAGATGCCCGAACAGGGGGAAATTGTACTTGCTACGGTTACCAAGGTAATGGATCATGGAGCATATGTAACACTAGATGAATATGACGATATTCAAGGATTTTTGCATATTTCAGAGATTGCTCCAGGTTGGATAAGATCAGTAAGTAGATTTGTCAAAGATGGAGAGAAAAAAGTGCTACTCGTAAAAAAAGTGAATTCTAAGCGAGGAGATATTGATCTATCACTAAAGCAAGTATCAAAAGATCAGAAAAAACAAAAGCTAAAAGAAGTTAAAAAGTTTGAAAAAGGTAAAACGCTATTACAAAATGTTCAGGAAAAGGCAAAACTTTCAGATGAAGAAATTGAAAAATTAGAAGACAGCATTTATTCAAAATTTGATTCAGTGTATGATGCATTCATAGAGATTGGAAGAAATGGAATAGAGTCTGTAAAGGATCTTAAACTTGCAAAAAAAACTGCAACAGTAATTGGAGAGATATGTTCTAAAATCAAACTTCCATCAGTGGAAATTAGAGGAATTATGGAAATTACAAGTAATAAATCAGATGGAGTAGAAATAATTAAAAAAGTGTTATTGGATGTTGTGAAAAAAGATCCTACCATAGATATCACTTATTTGGGAGCACCAAAATATAGGCTATCAATAATTTCAGAGAATTTCAAAGCTGCTGAAAAATCATTAAAACCAATCATTGAAGAAATTCAAACCAATATAGAAAAGAAAAAAGGTTCATTCAAATTTACTAGAGAAGAGTCAAAGAAAACAAGAGAAAATTAAGATGAAGTTTCAGTTAAGAAAATGTGTCAAATGTAATCAATATACTTTAAAAGAAAAATGTT
>CAZBBN010000037.1:0-8730 GCA_964490195.1 uncultured Nitrosopumilaceae archaeon | reverse complement strand
GATATTACAAAAACAGAATTAGAAAGTAAACCTGATATTACAAAAACAGAATTAGAAAGTAAACCTGATATTAAAAAACTGATTAACATATTGACTGACAATGGTAATGAGAATGCTATTGTTCCAAACATTGATTATAATAAAAATACCATAACATATCCTATACTTGGACAAATAGATCATGATGAAAACGATATTGATTTTCTAGATCAACTTACATCCCCTGAAATTAACATTCTAAAAAAATTAACACATGAAAGAATTCTGGTCTGTCCAGAGCATCCACAATGCTTTACATTAAGCCCCCGTCTCTGTTGTGCCTCATGTACATCTACTGACATTTCAAAACTTCATTTATTTGAACACAAAGTATGTGGTTATTTGGCAGAATCAAATGAATTTAAGGTAAAATCAATAGATGATATATCTTGCTGCCCTTCTTGTAAGAAAAAAATCAATCATCCCAAAGAAGAGATGCGCATTGCTGGTAATTGGTCCAAATGTAATGATTGTAAAACAAAATTTGGTGATTGTAAATCTAGATTACATTGCAGACAGTTTGACCATGATTTTGATATGTGTCATGCTGAGATCTACACAGTACCATCTTATGAGATTATAAATAAAGCAGTAAAAGTGCCACATGATGAATTTTTTGCCATTTCTGAGATTAAGGAATTGTTAGCGTCAAATGGGTTCTTTACTGAAGAGCATGCCAAAGTAAAAGGAAAAAGTGGAATTGAACACGCAGTAAGTTTGTATGGATCTAATTCAGAGGGCAAATCAATAGTGGTATTTATTGAAATGACAGAAACTGAGATTGACGAATCTAAAGTAAGTGATATTCTTATGAAGGCCAGTGACATATCCCCTACATTTACAATTCTTGTAGGAATCCCCTCAATTTCCCAGAATGCAAAAGCATTGATCAATGCCGATAACATACTATTGGCAACAGGTGCAAGCTTTGAGCAAATACTGCCAATAGTCAAAGATCATATATCAAATTTTTCTGCCATGCAATCCAAAGCAGAAGAGATTTAGGTAAAACTAATTTAGTGTTATCTGTGTTGCCCTATCTGGCCATTAGAAAATCAACCCAAAAAAGAAGAGGGGTTTCCCAGATTATTGGCTCGTTATTGATGTTATCAATAGTTGTTGTCATAGGAACTGCAATACTTTTGCCAGGACTGTCAGCAATAGAAGATTTTCGTAATGTCATACTAGTAGAGGATGAAAAAAACGATTCACCAAGGGAGAGCCTAATAATAGAACATGTTTATTTTCCACCAACATCGCAATCAGTTATACTTTATATCAGGAATACAGGCTCAATAAGTGCCATAGTAGATAGCATCACTATTGTTAAAGTCGACACTCAGGATCTTCTGCTAAACGTTGATGGCATCAACGATGAGATCTTCGTCAAAGAGGTTAGTAAAATAACACGTGATAATGATAACATCTTGGGAGGCAGTAAGTGGGAGGATTCTCCATATAATGATAAGATCTATGAAATTTCTGTAACTACGGTACGCGGAAATTCGTTTAAGACAGTAGCAATTCCATACAATACGTGAACTAAACAAGTTTAACATGCTACATTTAAAAAAGTGACTAGTCTGCGATTCATGAACAGTACAAGTACGGTGGTCTTCTCGCTACAATATTATAAATACACAAATGATCAAAAAGACCAGACGTATTAATTAATCAGAGCAATAAGATGATGGTACGTTATTTGAAAATGAAAGGATTAAAGATGCATGAAATTGGAAAAGTGTTTACAAAAGGAAAAAAAAGACGCTCAGTATCTGAAATCATTACTACCCTCCTAATGATTGCAATTACTGTGGCAGGAGGGATAGTAATTCTTAATTTTGTTCAAGACAGTAACATAACACAAATATCTGAAAACATCAGCTCAAAGGAATCTACAATATCCATTAAGATGACTGGTTATGACTCACGTGATTCAAGTGATCTTTCTGGAATATTATCTCTGGATAATACATTTGATCAAAAACTTTGTACCACTTTATGTAGTGCAAATCCAAACCAAATTCCAGCCAACTCTGGCACTGAATTTATTGTATTAAAAATAAGAAATGATGGTACAGGTTCTGCTTATCTGGGAAATATTTTTGTAAACAATATCATACACACATGGGACAGTGCAACAGCAGGTGTGGCATTTGACGCATCATCAAATCCATCTGCAGGAGAGTCTCCAAGAGATGGTCAATATAGTATTATTCCTACATCTAACGACTTACCAATAACGCAACAATCCAATATTGAACTAAAATCTGGAACTGACAGACGTATTGTAATCAAGCTAAGCCCAAGTATTACTCCTGATATAGCACTCAATGATGCAATAAGGATTATTATTGATGCGGGAAGAACAGATCCTTTTAATTTTGTTATATCAACTGGGAGTACGCACTGACATGCTCTTTACCCTTTAGAGTTGGGATGAATCATCTAAAACTTTCAAGTGTTAAAGGAGTTCATATCATTCCATTGATTAAAACAAAATATCAAAATCATAATCATCTTGTATATTCTTGTAAATATCCTGACGCACAGGACATAGGTTCAACAATAAAAAGGAGAAATACTTCAACAAATCCGATTTAATATTAAAAAACATCATTACTGAAAAATTAAATCCATCATCTGCAAGAATTGCACGATGTTGGCAAACGATTGATAGTGTTTGGCAGGTGATGCCCAAAATAGAAATTTTTCTGCCATGCAATCCAAAGCAGAAGAGATTTAGGTAAAACTAATTTAGTGTTATCTGTGTTGCCCTATCTGGCCATTAGAAAATCAACCCAAAAAAGAAGAGCCGTTTCAACAGTGGTTGGGGCGTTTATCTTTGTAGTGTTGTTGTTAGCAGCTCTTGGAGTCTTTGTATCATGGATGCAATTACAGTCAAACCTCCTTGAAACACAACTTGAGATTTCAAAAAAAGGTGTCGATAAATTACGTGAAGAATTCTCCATATCTGCCTCTTATGATAACAGTAATAACAACCGACTTTATGTAAATGTCACAAATGATGGCTCAACACATGCAGAAATTGTAGATTTGTTTATTGTAAACAAGTCACTTACCACACAGGATGTAAAACGTTATGATATTAGCCATAGTGACGCATTTGTTCCACTAAGCTCTACAATTGACATTCTCAAGAATCAGCCACTTTACATGAATACTGGAACATATGATGTCAAGGTAGTATCTGCTCTTGGTACTATGAAAACATCTGAAATGACGGTAACTACTGGTGGTGGCTCTTCAGATATTACAGTATCTGTATTTACCGTCCCCCCTGACATAGCTAGCGGCAAGAATGTCACACTTGCCATGCATGTATACAATAGGGGTACTGTGACTCTTAACAATGTACAGCCAAATGGGGACCCTACGGTGTTGCCATCCGACTCTGTATCTGACTTTGCTCTAAACACTCCGTCCTCTATTGGCCAACTGAATCCCGATGAGGATGTTCTTTTTACTTGGGATTATAAGATACTTGGCACATCTGGCGGTATAGTGAATTTCACAGCAAGTGCAACATCAAATACTGTGACAAGTGCTACAGATACTGCCGAGGTAGAAATCTCTGCACCATTTGTAAATGAACGAGCACCAGAAGATGTATTTGCTAAACCTGAAATATTTGTTGCATTTCCAAACCCATTTGGAGATGCAGATAACAATGATTTTGGATACCTTGCAGTGATCCTAGTCAACCCCACAAATAGCACAATGACTGTAAATCAAGTGTCCCTTCAAATCATTTCCAAAGAAAATGACGAAATAATAAAAAATAACCAAGAGACTGCTGTAAAACCTACTTCCGGTTGGGCTAGTCAAAAAAATGTGGTCTATTGGTCAGACATAAACAATCCCGTTACAATCCCAAAATATAGTGCTGAGGAATTTATTGTAAAAGCTGAAACAGGTAATACTGGAAAAGACAATCCAATTAATACCATATCTGCAAATGCATATACGTCGTGGGGTCAGTTTGGTAAAACTGATCATTCCTTAGGGGTTTACAAGGACAAAACTGCCTTGGCAAATGTGTATCAATCTTCATCTGGAGCAGGCTTGGATCAAAAATATGTCATACCTGGGCTAATATCCAACACTGCAAATACATACTATATCACAATTGAAAATGTTGGAAAGGAAGTAATTGAATCTAATTCACACATGTTGATAAACATCCCACCTGGCTTTTCAAATATTCAAAATGGAACATCCTCACCTAATTTTTCGCCACAGACGATGCTCACATTTGATGATGGTTCACACCAAATACCAGTAAGGCTAGATACGAATCTGGTTGAAGATGAGAAAAGAACATACAGCTTTAGCGCAATTTCGCCTGATATAGACGAAACACGAATGTACTTGTTTGGAATTTTTGCTAACGGCGTTGCAACTAAAAGTGGAGGTGGGGGTGAAAAGGCCATCGTTGGCCCAGTAGCTGAAACCGTAGTTCAGGTTTGTCCTTCAAGTGGATGCTAGTTTAGGAGATAGATATCGTGAATTACTGCCGGCAGGTTGGTCGTCTTCGACTAAAATCTAAATTTCTTCCTCTTCGATTGGTTTTTGCCTTGGTTTTATGATGATAAAATATACCACTGCACCGGCAGTTACAGCTGCAAGACCCACTGCTACGTATATTACAGTTGGCGGAAATTCTAATATGTCTTTGTCAAAGACTTCCTCAGAACTGCTGCGGACTTGGAGCTCCAGGGTTTTTTTAGCATCTTCGTAACCTACTTTTGATGCCTTGATGGTAAATGCTGCTGTGGGCCCTGATTTGGTTTTAAAAATAAAGCTGGCCTCGCCATTGTTGCTAGTCGTTAGTCTGTCTGGAATGGCCTGTGCACCATCACTTGTGGTTAATATTATCAGGGCATCTTTTACAGGTCTTGCCTTTTCGTCATCCACAAACACCTTTACATTAATGTCTTGGCCAGGATCAATTTGAGTTTCCGGATACTGGGCAAAAAGTTTCAATTGCTTTGATAAGGATTCAACGGAAAGTTGTGTTGTAGAACCCTGCATGTTTTTAGCATTAGAATAAATTGTTATGATGTCTGCCGTATCTGGCGTTGTAGTTATTGGAAAATTAACATAGGAACTTCCTGTAGGTATGGTTACTGTTTTTGGAACTGTTAGCACCTGTTCATTAGATGAACTAAGAACCACTGATAGATTTTTTGTTGTCTGAATCGGATTTCCATAAAAGTCAGTCAACTGTACTGTGCCAATGGGGTTTATCTGGTTGGCACCAACTATTCTTTCAAAAGGCAAAATTACTTTAACTGTGGATGTCGGAGTGATTTCAAAATTAGTTGTTGTTTCAAGTTTGATATTTGAGTCGATTCCAACTTGGACTGCATTAAGTGTGGTAAAATTAGATGTCAAAACTGACCCTGCAAAAAATTGTGTCCTGACAAAATTTTTCTGTGGTTGAATCTCTATTAATTCATTAATTGGTTTGATGAGGTATTTTATCGCATTTTCTGAACTTGTGGGACGTTTAGCCACATCCAGTGGTAAAAATAAAAGTTCAAACTTTCCCTCCTCATCTAAAAGTATTTTGTTGCTTGCCACAGGTGAAAAAATAACTGTCTGAGTTGGCTCTATAGGATTCACAACAGATGTTTTAGCTGTTCCTAAACCCCACCCGTCCAGGGTAACAGAGATAGTCACATCTCCAGTTTTTTGGCCCGTTTTTATTATTGCAACACCATAACCATTTTGAATTGACAAGCCTTCAGTACCTCCTATTCCTCCGGCATTAACTATCTCCAGAATTGAATTATCGCTACTTGTTATCTTCATGTTTGCAGCACTCCCTTTTGAAGTAAACTTCATTCCTGATTGTACGGGGAAGATCTCCCCGTCCTTGAGATCATCTATTTCTCTTATGTTTATCTCCTCGTCTATCTCATCGTCTATCTCAGTCTCAGGATCATCATCGTCTTCTTCTATTGCACCTGTTTGATACACTGCTATGGCTTTGGCCCCAATGGGCAATACGGGGGGAACAAAAACCTTAACGGCCTTGTTTTTTGCCTTTGCATCCGTAGGTTCCATAGGTTTTACTATGTCAAACAATTTCGAAACGCCTTGGTAATTATCTGAAGAAACAGATATCGTGTAATTTTCAGGCAGATTTGAGAAAATCATGTTGGGTTGTAGGTGAAAACCATATTGTCCTTTTTTTATAATAGGTTGTTTGTTTTCAAGTGCGGACTTGATACGCTCAGAAAGACTTTCATCATCTGCAGATATTTTTATTGTAATATCTTTGGTTGCAACCGTTGAGAGACCATCTGCGTCCTCCACGCCGGCAAAAATCTCAATTCCTCTGTCATTAAATTCCGTCACACGGTCAGGGAAGATATGTAATTGAAGTCTTGAATCCTGAACTGATGAAATTTTTATATTTGTAACCGAACTAAGATTAATACCTGCAGCCGTGGCCCTGATAAATGAATTGCCCAACTCTTCAAGAGATGTTATAGTTGTAATTCCGTAATAATCCCCTTTTTTAATAATTATTTTGTCTTCGGCAGGTTTTATCAGGGATTGTTCATAGTCAAATGTTATCACAAGATCTTCGGCGGCAGGTACGATGTTGCCAGAGGACGATTTAAGAAATACTGAAAGGGGCATCTCTGTATTCACATGCATCTCTGTAGCTGGAGTTGTGATTTCAAGACGCAAATCATCTGGAAATGTGGTGTGTGTATCACCTACAATCAAATTCTGAGAAACAGTTTGATCTTCAAAGACTGCAGAGATCTCAGCATTGCCACTTGTGTTGCCTAATGTAACATCGAAGTTAGCATAATGCCTGCCTTCTGGAATTACTACCTTTGGAACAACAGTGGCAACAGAAGGATTTTTTGAAACAAGTGTTATCTCTATATCCTCTTCGGCCAGAACAGGTTCTCCATTGCTGTTTACTATGTTGACAAAACCAATAGAATGGGTGCCCTCTCTTGTCTCCACTACAGAGGGGGCAAAATGTAAAGCAACAAAAATTTCTTCAGCACTTGCTTGAGGGATGATATCTTGGTCAAACTGAGCAAAAACAAAAATGGCTAAAAACACAAAAAAATACAAACTCTGATTTTTCAACGTTTACTATAAAATAAAGGACTTTAATAGGTTTAAAAATTTAGAATATTCTAACATTATCATACAATAGTGTCTAAAAGGTTAAAAAAAGTAACAACCCTCTTTATATATTGATGGGGCTAAAAAGTTCAATGACACTTGAAAACAAACTACAGACAATAGTCAAGCAAAATCATCGTGGAATATCTGGCATCATTGTTTCATTGATATTGATTGCTGTTGCTGTAGTTGGAGGGATAGCCGTATTCACCTTTACACAGGGCTTCATTTCTGAGACTCAGGTTACCACTCCATCTATTGATGTTATTGAAGTGTTTGGATATGATGCAAGCGATACAGTGGCTTTGACCAACCATGTTGGAAATTCGATTACAATTAATGCTGCTGGGGCTGATTCCAAACTTGGCAACAACGATGCATTTGCCCTGTATCTGAGAAACAGAGGATCAGGTGCAGTTGTAATAGATGAAATCCAAGTTTATGGTACTACATACACACCTGCTACGCCGGTTGCATGTACTACGACCATACCTGCTGCAGGAACTTTCTTGGTAAGCGGTGATGGCACACTTGCTGATTGTACACTGACATCCATTGCATCCGGTGATGAAGTCACAATCTATGTTAGATATGCTTCTACCACCAATGGTGACGTTGCCTTGGGTAGACCAATCCCAGTAACTGTAGTTACTGCCAATGGAATGGAAAGTACCAAACAACTTCAAAACGGGGCTCAAGTAGGTTAAGATTAATTCTACTCCGATCTCTTTTTATTTTTTTATCTAATTCAAAATTATTTTATTTCCAAAATTGGTAATTACAGATGCAAGCAGGAAATCCCGAACACTTCAGGCCATCTTCGCCGAATCTCTTTCTCTCATTCATACTCTCAACCAGTACTCTCCTGCTTTAGATGCAAATTCTTTCCGTGTATGGAAACGTTCTGGTTTGTGACTTTCTTTGCTCTCAAAATACTTGTATGCCGTATCTACTAGATTCTCCACTCTGCATTTTTTTGCAATCTCATCCGAGTGTTTTTTATCGAGTCTTTTTTCATTCTTCCTCCAAACAAAACCGATAACACCGTCCTATGTTGCAAGAAATTTAGTTTTTTTATAATACAGACCGTGAAAATTTGGGACAAACATCCCATTTTCATGTTGTTTGATTTTTATTTATATTTGAAAACAAATTTTGTAAACATTTTGCAACGTATTTAGTCTAATATGCCAACTTTTGGTCATAAATGATAATTTTTAATCCAAAATTAATGAGTCCGATGGAACGTGAACACCTTCAAAAATTAGATGAATTGGTACTAAATGCATCCTCTGATGAACTAGAAAAAATTCAAGAAATAGATCATCAAACACAGATGGAAGGATTGTCATTTTATGATGTATATTTGGACTCTAGTTCTTTAATCTGCCAAAGCATCAAAAAACCTTTTAGCGAATATTAAATTTCATTCTTAATTTAAATGAGGGCTCATAATTTTGCAATTTGAATTGGCAGTCACTAAAATTAAGAAAACTACAAAGAAAAAAA
>CAZBBN010000036.1:0-8953 GCA_964490195.1 uncultured Nitrosopumilaceae archaeon | reverse complement strand
GGGCAAGGACCATTTTTTACAAAAATTCAATCGGATTGGGTAAAAAGGGATCTAACAATTATTCAAAACTTGAATTCTATAAAACAAAATTTCCCTATTTTAATTTCAGTGTCAAACAAATCTTTTCTGGGGAATATTTTGGAAGAAGAAAATCCATCTGATCGATTGTTTGGATCTATTGCAGCTGAAACTATTTCTGTAATTAATGGGGCTGACATTATTCGTACCCACAATGTGCAGGCAACTAAAGATGCGATAACTATAGCATCTAAATTGGCAAAACAACACAAAGGCTTATAATCAATATTTAACTTTCTTAACAAGGTTTCATTGGAATTCAAAGAAGGATTAACTTTTGACGACGTTCTTCTTGTACCCAAATATTCCGATATTACAAGTAGGAGTCAGACCGATCTGACTACAAAATTATCTCGAAATATCTCAATTAACATTCCTTTTGTGAGTGCAAATATGGACACTGTTACAGAGTCTTCTATGGCTGTAGCCATGGCTCGTGCTGGCGGTATTGGAATAATTCACAGATTTTTGACTATTGAAGAGCAAGCACACGAAGTTCTCAAAGTAAAACGTTCAGGAAGTATTATGATAGAAAATCCATATTCTATTACTTCTGACAAGTCTGTTCAAGATGCTCTTGATTATGCCAATGATATGGAAATTTCTGGCCTTTTAGTAGTTGACTCAAATTCTAAATTAATAGGAATCATAACTGAGAGAGATCTACTTTTTGCTGATCCTAAACATCGTATTGAAGATGTTATGACTAAAGATGTTATAACTGGAAAATTTGGTGTTTCACTAGATGAATCAAAAGAAATTTTACATAAACATAGAATTGAAAAATTACCAATAGTTGATGATTCAGGACTTATCAAGGGATTGATTACAAGTAAAGATATTACAAATAATGCAGATTTTCCAAACGCATCTAAAGATAAGAAAGGGCGTCCATTAGTCGGAGCCGCAGTTGGCGTAAAAGGCGACTTTTTAGAAAGAAGTGAATCTCTTTTAGAAGCAGATGTAGATGTACTTGTTGTAGATATAGCACACGGTCACAGTGAAAATGCAATGAGTACAATTCGTAACATCAAAAAAGCATTTCCAAACTGTGAACTAATTGCAGGAAACATTGCAACTGCTCAGGGTGCTGAAGATTTGATTAAAGCAGGCGTTGATGCAGTAAAGGTTGGAGTAGGCTCTGGCTCAATTTGTATTACTAGAGTGATCACTGGCTCAGGTGTTCCACAATTAACTGCAGTGATGGATTGTGCAAAAGTTGGTAAGGCTTATGGCATTCCAATAATTTCTGATGGTGGTACAAGAACTTCTGGTGATGCGACAAAGGCATTAGCTTCTGGTGCTTCATCTGTAATGGTTGGGAGCATGTTAGGAGGTACTGATGAATCCCCTGGTACAGTTTTGACTAAAAATGGAAAACGCTTCAAAGTTTATCGTGGAATGGCTTCTTTAGCTGCCTCAATTGGTAGAAAATCCAAAGAAACAGGTTCAATCTCACTTGATGATGATCTTAATGATTATGTTGCAGAAGGAGTGGAGGCCATGGTTCCTCACAAAGGAACTGTAACTGATATTCTCAAGCAACTAACTGGTGGGGTACGTTCAGGTTTGAGTTATTGTGGTGCACATACAATTACACAAATGCAAGAAAATGCAGAATTCATCAAAATGTCAAGAGCTGGATTTGCAGAAAGTCAGCCTCATGATGTTTCTTTAATGTAGATAATTTTTTAAGCAGTATTCAAAGTTATTATTTTGTGTTATCTAAGAGAACTATAATCGGAATAATTGTCGGAAGTGTAATTATTGCAATTGGTGGCTATTCTCTAATTTCATCAATAGGATTACAAACAGTAAATGTAAACGAAACTTTTGATGTTGGAAAATCTACTTCATATCAAATTTCTGCGAGTGCTGGAGCTTCACAACATATGAAAATAACTGGTGAAAAATTTAATCTAAAGTTATCTAGTCCTGATTCAGGATTGCAAATCCCAACAGAAGGTGATTCATTTGTTACTCATGAAAAAGAAGTAGTTATTGATTGGGTTCATTTAGAAGATGGTGTTACTAGAATCCAACTTCAAAATCTTGGTTCTACTGAAATGACTGTTGAAGCAAAACTAAATGTTACAACTGATCCAATTCTATTCTCTTATCATTTTATTGTAATTATTTCTGGGATGATAATAATTGGATTTAGTATGGGTTTTACTCTAAGAAAACCTAAAGGATTTTAGCTAAGTTTTGCAGAAGGATATGAACCTAAAACTTTCATAAATAATGTATCTTGTTTTATTTTTTCCAACATTTCTAAAACCTTTGAATCATCTTTATGCCCTTCAAAATCTACATAGAAATTATATTCCCATGTGTTTGTTTTTGTTGGTCTTGATTCAATCTTTGTTAGATTGACATTTTTTTTGTGAAAATTCTCTATGATTCTGAATAATGATCCTGGCTCATGCTTTATAGAGAAAATTATTGATGTTTTATCATTACCTGTAATGGGACTATTTGTTTTTGACAAGATTAGAAATCTGGTATAATTATTCAGATTATTTGCAATATTGCTTGAAATAATGGGGATTTGATAAATTTCTGCTGCATCCTTGCTAGCAATACCTGCACAATTTCTCTTGTTTAATTCTTTTACAATTTTTACACTTCCCGCAGTATCATATGCAGGAATTGTTTTCATGTTGTGCTCTTCGATAAATTTTCTACATTGACCTAATGCTTGTGGGTGTGAATAAACAGTATCGACTTCATCTAATGTACCAATTCCAATCAAACAGTGCTCTATTCTATGATAAATTTCTCCCATTGCATTTAGATCTGTCGAATACAATAAATCATAACTTTCTCCCACACTCCCTTCTAGTGAATTCTCTATAGGTAAAATTGCATATTCTGTTTTTCCTGCGGATGTGTTTTCTAATACTTCTGCAAATGTTGCAAGTGGAACAGTGTTAATTTCTTTGTTAAAAAATGCTCTTGCAGCAGCTTCACTATATGCCCCTCGTTCACCTTGGAACGAAACATGAATCATTTCTTACTCTCTCAATTTTATGAAATCGCTATTGCCAAAATCGGAAGAAAGTTTTCTCTCATCAATCCATGCGCATTCTGTGCATTTTATAGCGTCACGCATTGGAACAACTTTTCCTCCACATTTTCTACATTTTGTGAATAAAATTCCTAAATCTGGTTCATTTATTGCTGCATGAATTGTACCGTTAAGATGATTCAAAATTTTTAATTTTACTATGTCATTAACTAGAGCCACATTTCTTATTCTCAAGTTTCGCGTCGAACAAACACATTCTACTTTTGACGTTGTAGGTTTTCCATTAATGTAATCAATTGAAACTGCAATCATGGATGACATTACAGCTGCAACCGTTCCAATAATGATGTCACCTATTTGAGGGATTGATAGAAGTTTTGGATGTTTAATGTTGGCAGTTCGTGTTGTTTTGTCAATATCTTTCTCACCTACAGTTGCTGCTCTAACCATATCTCCATCATCAAAGGTGTTATGTCCAGCCTCATATTCTTCAATGGATGCTATTTTGTCACCTGGAAATGTTACATTTTCAGACATGCTGAGATTTTTGTTTTTATGATTATAATTGTTTGTGGTCTGAAATTACTTGGTAAATCATATATCTCCAAAAATCTTAAAAAAATCATGAAAGCTCTAGTATATGATGAATATACTATTGACGATGATTTTTCTAAAATCTTAAAAATTAAGGATCTGCCTTTACCTAAACCAAAATCTAACGAAGTGATTTTCAAAGTAAAATCAACAGCACTAAATTATGATGATATTTGGGGAATGAGAGGAAAACCCCTGGCAATTCCATTACCTCATATTTCAGGAACAGATGCTGCAGGTGAAGTTATTGAAGTTGGATGTGGTGTAAAAAATATCAAAGTTGGGGAGAGAATAGTGTCTCATGGAAATATGTCCTGCAGAGTTTGCAATGCATGTACTGAGGGACGAGAATACGATTGTAGAAAGCGAGCAATCTGGGGATTTGAAACAGGTCCACTTTGGGGAGGATATTGTGAATTTACTCATCTTCCAGAAGTTAATGTTGTTAAAATCCCAGAAGGAGTATCCTATGATGAAGCAGCAGCTGCATCAATGACATTATTAACATCATGGCATATGCTAGTTGGTAGGGCCAAAATTCAACCTGGACAATTAGTTTTGATCATGGGTGGAAGTTCAGGTGTAGGAAATTATGGAATTCAGATTGCAAAGCTTTTTGGTTGTACTGTAATTGCAACTGCTAGTCCTGACAAATTAGATAAGTTATTGGAACTTGGTGCTGACTTTGCAGTAGACCATAGAAAAGAGGACTGGCATAAAGAAGTAAGATCAATTGCCAAAAAAATTCCAAAACAATACGGAGATGTTTCTGGAGTTGATGTAATTTTTGAACATATTGGTGGTTCTCATTGGAATAAAGAACTAACTCTTCTAAATTATGGTGGAACCCTTGTCACAACTGGTGCCACTACTGGATATGATGCAAAAACTGATCTACGCCATATTTTCTTTAAAGGAATTAATATTTTAGGCTCAACTCAAGGAACTAGGGCTGAATTAGAACAAGGTCTCTATTGGATGTCACAAGGTAAAATAAAATCAATAATTGATTCAGTATATTCTTTAGAACAAGCAGCAGATGCTCACACAAAAATGCTTACAGGTAAAGGTCTTTTTGGAAAAATCATCATGAAACCAAATTCTGATTGATAATGTCTGATCCCAAAATAAATTCACTTTTAGATGAAGGTAATAGATTATTTTTGCAAGGAAAACTAAAAGAGGCAATTATTTATTATGATAAAATTTTAAATGAAAATCCTTTGCATCTCAGTTCCCTTAACAATAAGGGATATGCTCTCAGCAAACTCAAGGATTTTGATGATGCTATAAAGTGCTATGATTCTGCATTACAAATATGTCCCGATGATCTTTCAGTATTAGTTAATAAAATCTCATCATTTCGTAAACAAGGGAATTTTATTGAAGCATTATCTCTATGTGATAAAATTCTAAAGAATAATCAAAAACACAACATTGCATTATACCATAAAGAGCGAATTTTATTTTCAATGGAGAAATTTGATGAATCTATATCCTGTTGTAATAGTATATTGAATGATTATCCTGATAATGGTGATGTCTTGTTTGATAAATCGTGTAATCTTGTAATGCTTTCAAAAACAGATGATGCACTAGATCTTCTTGAGCATGCAATCTCTCAAGGATTACAGTACAAAATTAAGGCAAAAAAATCAAAATTATTTGAAAAATTATCTGAAAATTCTAGATTCAAAACTCTAGTGCTGTGATTACAACCAATGTGGAATTTCTAGATATTCTTCAATACTTTCATTTCGTAAAATTTTCAAAAGTGCGTTAGCTTGGGGAGTTGATAAAACTGGCTTGTCAAACTGATTATCTGTGGAAATTCTTGGACATGCAACTTGAACAAAAGCATCAATTCCTTTTAGATTCTGTAATCTATCATTAGTAATGTCAGTTAATCCAAATAGCTGAACTTTCTTACCTTCTTTTTCTAGTTCTTTTTTGATTTTTAAAGCAAAGACTTTGGATAGCTGACCTTCTTTCAATCCCACAATAACTCCAAATGTTTTTGCATCAACAGCTTTGTAAATTGCAAGAGTTGCCTTCTTTTTTAACTTTTGAGCAAATTCAGTAATTTCTCTTACTTCATTAAAGTAAGGATCTAAAATGTATGTTGGCAAATTAGTTGATAATGCAATTCCTGCTGCATGAAAATTGCTTTGTCCCAAAAACACATAGGCATCTACCTCTTTTTTTAGTTGTGATGCGGGATAAAATTCACAACCAAATACTTGACCGTCATTTAATTGCCCTTTTCCTTTTCCAATTTTGACTTTGATTCCGTTATCTGTTAAAATTTTTTCAACTTTGTTTACTTGGTGTAAATGTTGACTATCTGTGATTAATGAAATAGTTTTTCCTTTTAATATTTCTGGGCATTTTTTTGCAACACTGTCAAACTCTACATCATCAAAAGCATCAATTAAAACAAGATTTTTTTCTAATGATTCTGTGTTTATTGTATGTCCAATGTTGAATTGAATTTCTGCTCCAAGAACTTTGGAACCATTTGTATTGAGATCACATGTTCCCCATGTGGTATCTGCTAGAACATAAGCGGGGATTCCAAATTTCTCTGATATTTTTATGGCCGTTTCTTGAACTTGAGGCAAAATTCCATCTGGACCATTTAATGAAACTGATGCTGGATTTTTATTCTCAATTTCTTTGAAAATCCTTTCTTCATCTATTATGATCAATTCAGCTTGGAATGTGACCTTATTAATTTAAATCAACTGAACCATCCAACAACTAAAAATGTCTTAATCATCAAAATGAATTATGGAAAAAGAAACTATCCTAAATATTGGATTTGATGATACTGATTCACCTAAAGGAATGTGTACTACATTTCTAGCCTACAAAATTGTTGATTTGCTTAAAAAACAGGAAACTGAATTTCTTGACTTTCCAAGATTAATTCGATTTAATCCTAATATCCCCTGGAAAACTAGAGGCAATGGCGCAGTTTCCATAAAAATTAAGACTAAAAATCCATCTATTATAAAAAACCAAGTAAAAAATCTTGTTTTAAAATATTCTGATGTTAAAAACGGTGCTAATCCTGGTTTGGTGTTTTTTGAGAGCGATTCAATTCCATCTGACTTTGTTGATTTTAGTAATTTAGCTTTATGGCGATTAATTAATAGAAACAATGCGAAAAAGTTTGCCAAAAAAAATAATCTTGATTTTTTTTACAAAGGAAATGGTCAAGGATTAGTAGGAGCTATTGGTGCAATAGGATATGATTTTCATGATCACACATTAGAGCTTTTAAGCTATCGTAAAAGATCTAAATTTGGAAAAGAAAGAAAAATTTCTACTAAAAGTGTCAAAATTATGCAAGAAAAAACTTTTCCAAATACGTTTAACAGTTTTGATACAAAGAAAGGACGAATTCTAATCACTCCACATGGACCTGATCCTGTTTTCTATGGTATTAGAGGCGAAAATATTGATTCACTACTTTATGCGACAAAGATTCTAAAAAGTGAAGAAAAGTTAGATGGGTACATGATATTCAAATCAAATCAGGGAACTGGTGATCATTTGAAAAACGAATTAGATTTTGAAAACATGTTGCCTTATGCTTCAGGAAAAATCACTGGAATAGTATCGAATACTCCTAAAATTGTTAAAGGAGGCCATGTGTTTTTTAAAATTAATTCAAATAATCATGAGTTTTGGTGTGCTGTTTACAAACCTACAGGAATATCTAATGTAGCTTCAAACTTGATAAATGGAGACAAAATTTGTGTGGGGGGCGGTGTCAGAAAAGCTTCGAAAAATTTTCCACGTATTATTAATCTTGAATTTATCGATATAATCAAACTTGAAAAAAAACTTTCTACATCAAATCCATTTTGTAAAAAATGTGACAAAAAAATGAAATCTAAAGGTAAGAATCAAGGATTTCAGTGCGTACGTTGTGGGAAAAAAGCTTTGAGTAAAACTACCAATGAAATTTCAAGAAAAATCAAAAAACAACTGTATATTCCAAAAATATCTGCCCATAGACATCTAACAAGACCTTTACAACGAATAGGTTTAATCAACAAATCCACAAAATTTGATAAATCTCTATCGTGGTTTTGTGTATATAGAAATTAAGTAGCGGGGAGTAGACTTTCAGGAGCTTTAACTCCATTTGAACTACTGAACTGCGGGTTATGAGCCCGCCGGGATGACCTAGCCCTAATTAGTCTGGCTTCCCCACCCCGCTGATCAGAAATGAAGTTCAGCCGTATATACGCTTTATCAAATTCTTGAAAGTAATTAATAGGATTTGAAAAGATGATCTTTTTGTGGATAAAAAGATTCAAATCATTGCAATTGTTGGCGCTATAATATTTTCAGTAATGGTTTTGACATCACCTTCTGATCCTATACCGTTACCAAAACCTACTCCAACATCTCAAAATGATTTTGTAACTATTTTAGCTGAAAAACTTGACAAACCTCGTGCAATTGCAGTTTCTAATAATAGAATTTTTGTTACTGAAAAAGATGGATTCATTCGAGTAATTCAAGATGGAAATCTTTTGGAATCCCCACTAGCTGCATTTCGTACTGTTAATGTATTTGATGGAGGATTACTAGGAATTGCACTGCACCCAAATTTTTCAAATAATCATTATGTCTATGTATTTTTAACATATGAAAAAGAAGGAGACTTGTGGAATAAAATCCTACGAATTACTGAATCAGAAAATAAATTACAAGATGCTGAAACTATATTTGATAAAATTCCTGGCTCTCCTTTTACTAACGGTGGTTTTATAAAATTTGGACCTGATGGAAAATTGTATGTAGGCACCGGCACCATTTCTGATTCATCGCACCTTCCACAAGACCTTAATTCTTTATCTGGAAAAATTTTACGACTAAATGATGATGGTACTATCCCTGATGATAATCCGTTTCCTGATTCCCCAATCTATTCATTGGGACACAGAAATCCTCAAGGAATGACTTGGGATGATAATGGTAACATGTTTGAAGCTGAAATTGGACCCCAAAAAAATGATGAAATTAATCTTATTCACGCAGGAAAGAACTATGGCTGGCCTGAACAACAATGTTCTGGTGATGAAAATTTTGAAAATGCTATTCTCTGTTATGATCCAAGCATAGAGCCTGGTGGCATTCTATTTTATTCCGGAGATAAACTTGCTTTTGAATCTCCTTTCATAATGGCTTCTATGGGATCCAACAATCTTTACCAGCTAGATTTTGAAGAGG
>CAZBBN010000035.1:0-9281 GCA_964490195.1 uncultured Nitrosopumilaceae archaeon | reverse complement strand
GTTAAACTGGCTGTCTTTATGTTCCATATTTGGCTTCCCTATGTTCACGGTTCTGCACCTACACCAATCAGTGCATTGTTGTCACCAGCTATGATCGGAATTGGTGCTTATGGTATTTTTAGATTAATTGTTGAATTCTTACCTCTAACATTTGCTGAACTTTCTATATGGTTCCACATTTGGGGTCTTGTTACTATGATTTATGGTGGTGCAATGGCATTGATGCAAGATGATCTAAAGCGACTTCTAGCTTATTCTAGTATTAGCCAGATGGGTTATCTTTTGTTTGGTATTGGTTCAATGTCTACACTTGGTCTATCTGGTGCTGAGATGATGTATATTACACACGGAATTGGAAAGGGCATTCTCTTCATGATGGCTGGAATTATTATTGTTAAAGTTGGAACTAGAAGTATTTCTAAACTTGGAGGGTTGGCAGGAAAGATGCCAATTACTGCAACATGTGCTGTGATTGGTGCTTTAACAATAATGGGCGTTCCTCCAACCAGTGGATTCATGGGAGAATGGATTTTGTTTTATGGTGCATTGGAGACTGCAATCAAAGATGGCTCTACAATTAGAGCTGTGACATTTGGTTTAGGTCTTGTAGCAACTGTTCTTACAATGTCTTACATGCTTTGGATGCTAAAACGCGTCTTCTTTGGAAAAACTCCTGAACATCTTGAAAACGTAAAAGAAGGAAGTTGGTACATGACTGCACCAATGATGGTGTTGGCAGGATTTTCTATTGTAGTTGGAATTTATCCTGATATTTTCTTGAAAACAATAATTCCATACATGAGTGGAGTGTTGGGAGTTTAGATTATGGTGCTTGAATCTATAGGATTACCATTTGAAATAAGCTCTCTAAGTGCATGGCTTGTTTGGATATTGCCATTTGCCGCAGCTCTGATAATGCCTGGAATTGGAAAACTCTCAAAAAATGCAACTGGTTATGTGGCAGTTGGATTTGCATTGATGAGTGCATTATCTGCCTTATCCCTTCTTCCAATGGCATTGGAAGGACATGAAATTCATAAACAAATAATGTGGATTGAAGCAATTGGTTTGAAAGGTGGTGTCTTAGCTGATCCACTATCTGTAATTATGGCAAACGTTGTAGGTTGGATTTCATTTCTCATTATGATATACAGTACAGGTTACATGAAAGGCGATAAAGACATTACAAGATTCTGGTTCTGGATGCTGTTCTTTATTGGTTCAATGCAGTTAATCGTGTTATCTGATAACTTACTTCAATTGTTCTTTGGATGGGAAGGTGTGGGACTTGCATCATATGCCTTGATCAGCTTTTGGTATCGTGATAAGAAGAAAGATCATGTAGGTACTGAAGGACGTACAGTTCTTGGTTT
This sequence comes from uncultured Nitrosopumilaceae archaeon, assembly GCA_964490195.1. Lineage (GTDB taxonomy): Archaea > Thermoproteota > Nitrososphaeria > Nitrososphaerales > Nitrosopumilaceae > Nitrosopumilus. The sequence goes on along the minus strand of CAZBBN010000035.1, from coordinate 7,908 downwards.
GTTGGATTACTATTCTCCAACACATGGTGGTATGAAGGCATTCATTATGACCAAAGTCGGTGATGTAATGATGATTGCTGGAATGCTTTTGATATTCCTGTTTGCAGGTACATTTGGATTCAGAGAATTAATAGGTGATACAGAATGGGCAACTGCAATGTCTGCTCAGGGACTTTTAGTTCCGGCATTTGTTTTGCTCTTTGGAGGTGCTGTAGGAAAATCTGCACAATTCCCATTAAATGAATGGCTGTTGGAAGCAATGACTGGTCCTACGGCAGTTTCTGCATTGATTCATGCAGCAACTATGGTAAAAGCTGGAGTATTCTTAGTTGCAAGAATTGGTCCTCTTGTATTTGCATTAGGTGCAGCAGGAATTCTTGCAGATCAATTCTTTGAGATTGTTGCCTGGGTTGGTGCAATTACTGCTTTGTTGTTAGCTACACAAGGAATGGTTCATCCTGAAATTAAGAAAGTTCTTGCTTATTCTACTGGTTCTCAAATTGGTTATATGATGATGGCATTAGGTGTTGCAGGATTATCAGAACAGTATGTTGATGGTTATACTGCAGGATTTTTCCATTTAATTTCTCATGCAATGTTTAAAGCTTCATTATTCATGGCCGCAGGATCTTTGTTACATACGGTTGGCTCCAGATTCATGACTGATATGGGTGGTTTGAGAAAACAAATGAAAAAGACATATGCGTTCATGTGGGCATCTGGTCTTGCTTTGATGGGTGCCCCATTTATCACCACAGGCTTTTGGAGTAAGGATGCTATCTTTGCTGCAGTCTATGAATCTGGAAATGAATGGGCAATGCCACTGTATGCAATTGCAGTATTGACTGCAGCTATCACGGCATTTTATACAACAAGAATGATGGGGTTGGTTTTCTTTGGAAAGAAGAGCAAGCATATTGAAAAGATGGAAGAGGGAGGACATCACATTCATGAGGTCTCACTATCCATGTGGGTTCCATATGGTATTCTTGCAGTTCTAACAATTGGAATTGGTCTTATAGGATTATCCGCAGAAGAAGGACTACATGAATTGTTTACAGATTATCTTGGAGAATCATTTGGTATTCATGCTGAATATCTTACAGCAGAGGCATCTGTTTTGCCAGAATTCTTACAAGGAATTAATCCTATTGCACTCGGTTCATCCTTGACAGCATTTGCAATAGGACTTGGATTAGGATATGTTTTCTATATTGGTAGGTGGGTTGATCCTGTAAAGTTTGTAAACTCTAACATTTTCTTTTATGCAACACACAAATTTTTCTTAAACAGATGGTATCTTAATGCAATAATCTATTGGTGCTTTGTTGTAGCTCCATTATGGTTGGCAAGAGGCGTATTCAGATACTTTGAAAAGACAGCTATCGATTACGGTATGAATGATGGAGTCCAGAAGGCAGTTGGATGGAGTGCAAAAGTTATACAAGGAACTCAGACTGGTGTCACACAATCATATCTCTTTGTATTTGGAGCAGGATTGCTATTCGTAGTTCTGATATTGTTGATATAGGAGATTGATGAAATGTTAGAAATTACTTCCACTCCATTGGTATTAATTGCTATATTGGGAACTGTAGGTGTCATTCTTCCGATTATTAGTATCGCAAGAAAGGAACGTGGCTCTAATTCATTTTATGCCATAATTGCGTTTGCAGCATTAATTGTGTCGATGGGATATGTTGGATATCAATTCCTTAGCGATAATGTTTCAGCATCAGCTCTTTTCTCAGAGGATGTAATTGTAGATGACGCGTTTGGTGGATTCTTTGCAATAGCGATGTTGATTGTTGCTTTGTTCACTACCGTTGGATCTTTCAATTACATGAGAAAACACAATTCTCCTGCTGTATACTATTCTCTGATTTTGCTTGCAACAATCGGTATGGTATTGGTAGCATATTCTACTGATCTTGTGATGTTATTTGTTGCATGGGAGCTAATGAGTATTCCAACATATGTTTTGGTTGGATTTATGAAAAAGAATCCAAGCTCCAATGAGGCTGCTCTAAAATACTTCTTGTTTGGCGCATTGTCCTCTGCAATCATAGTTTACGGAATTTCAATTTCATATGGATTAACTGGTTCGACAAACATTGGAGAAGTTATTCAAGGTTATTCAACACTTGATCCTTCTTTCTTGCCCCTTGCATTACTTTCTGTTGGAATGTTTATTGCTGGATTTGGATTCAAGATGGGACTTGTACCTTTTCATCAGTGGCTCCCTGATACCTATGAAGGTGCACCTACACCAATAACTGCACTTCTTGCAGCAGCAACAAAGAAAGCTGGATTTGCAGCTACCATCAGAATAGTTATTCTTGGTATGGTTGTTCTCAATCTTGATTGGACATTAGCTCTTGGTATTATTGCTGTGATGACAATGACGATAGGAAATGTTGCTGCAATTATGCAAAAGAATCTCTCACGAATGTTAGCATATTCTAGTATTGCACATGCAGGGTACATTTTGATTGGCCTTGCAGTTGCACCGTATAGCTCACTTGGTTTACAGGGTTCATTGTATCAAATTATGAATCACGCAGTAATGAAAGGTGCTGCTTTCATAGCCGTTGCAGGAATTGTAACAACTCTTGCTGTGACTAATATTGATAAACTCAAAGGACTTGGAAGACGAATGCCAATAACTACTCTGGGTTTGGTAATTGCATTATTTTCATTGGCTGGAGTTCCCCCACTTTCAGGATTTTGGAGTAAACTGATGTTATTTGGTAGTGCATTGGATGCAAGTTCTGGTTTATGGTGGGCACCATGGCTAGCAATTGCTGGAGTTCTTAACAGTGCACTATCTCTTGCTTACTATGGTTGGATTACACGAAAGATGTACTTTGAGGGAGAAACAGAAAAAAGAGTTGCAGAACCAAAATCAATTATTGCAGTTATGATCTTCTCAACGATCTTCTTGGTAGGGTTTGGTGTATATCCAGATCCACTAATTAAATTTGTAGAGTTTGCAACTCCAGTTATTAGTTTAGGCCTTATGCCTTAAATGAAGTAAATTTAATTAAATTATCTAGATTTATTTTTGCATCACTATCTGGAATTTTTCTTAAACCCACTCTTGCTTTTTCAGAATATTCTTTTAACAACTCTTCCATTTTATTAAAGACATCTCTTGGATCAGAACTCTTCTTAATTAATAGATTGAACAACTTGTCTTCATTTTTCCAATCAAACAAATCATCTCTAATTTGATATGCAATTCCAATATTTTTCCCATATTCAGTTAATGCTTCAATCTGTTCTTCGGTTCCATTTGCAATAATTGCACCTGTTCTTGCTGCTACTTCAAATGCTGTTGCGGTTTTGTATTCGATTACTTTAAGATAATCATCAAATGTCACATCTTCACTGGTTTCTAATCTGTTTTCAATCATTTCTCCTTCACTCATAAGCATGGCAGTCGTGGCTAAATCTTTTGTAATTCTAGCATTATCTAATCTTGAAGAGATTGCAAGAATTAATCCTAAAACAAAGTCCCCTGTAAGTACACTCGTGTTGTAGCCATATTTGATGTGAAATGGATCCTTTTGCCTTCTCATGGTTTCATTATCAATAATGTCATCATGAATGATTGATTCCATATGTAAAAATTCAACTGCACAAGATGCTGACAATGTATTTTCATCAATTTTTCCTACACTCTCAGCTGCAAGAGTTAAAATAATTGGCCTAATTCGTTTTCCTCCATCTAATGAATATTTTAATGGTTCAATGAATTCCGATTCAGAATAAAGAGAAAGTTCATTATCTAATGCTTCATCAATTTTTTGAATATACTTTCCATAGGTTTCAAGTAGAGGATTGATTTCGATATTTTTCCTGTCCAAAATTGCCTGATCAAAAAACTTTGTCATTAGTAAATAAATCTTGGTGCTCCAGCCGGGATTTTCATCGTTTGATTTTGAACCCGGGATCACTGCCTTGAAAGGGCAGTATGCTTGACCGGTCTACACCACTGGAACCCAAGAAAATTCTGTGTTTTGACCATAAAATCTTTTGTAAACAACAAAGATTTTTTTATTGGCATATTAGGAGATGAAACATGAGTATAATTAAAAAAATTGATGATATGATTGAAGAGAGAAGTTTGCTAAAGCATCCGTTCTATCAAATGTGGTCGGATGGAAAATTAACCCAAGAATCTTTGGCAGGTTATTCCAAAGAATATTTTCAACTTGTAAAAGCTGTTCCAAATTTTATGACACCTATTATTGAGAAAGCACCAAAAGCAGTAGTTAATGAATTAATTGAAAACCAGCAAGAAGAAACTGATCATATCAAACCATGGATTGCATTTGCAGGAGAACTTGGTATCTCTGAAGATGAATTAATGCCATATACTGGAACATCGAAAACACAAAAAGCAGTATCTGATCTGAATGCATTAATGGTTACTTTTGAAGGTGGTGCTTGTGCAATGTATGCTTTTGAAAAAGAAATTCCAAAAATCAGCCAAACTAAACTTGATGGATTGGCTGAATTTTATGGTTTGACAAGTAATGAGGCTACAGAATACTTTAAACTCCATACAGAAGCTGATATTCGACATGCTGCATCCTGGAGAAATATTTTGGAAAAATCTTCAACTGATTCAAACAACTTGATTGAAATTGCAGACAAATCTATTTCTGCACAAAACTTGTTACTTGATAGTTGTTATGAAGAATATTGTTAATCTCATAACATTTTAAACCTAAGAATAAATTCATCTGCTTAGGGCCCGTAACTCAGCTTGGTAGAGTAACCGGCTCATAACCGGTGAGCCAAGGGATCGAAGCCCTTCGGGCCCATATTTTTTCCATTAGTTTTAAAATGAGCCAATCCAAAATTTATTGGCCGCAATGAAGAATCAGAGTTATATCTGAATGGTGATTGGAAGGCATTTGTCTGAGCTGCCAATATTCATTTGTTAATTTGCTTTTTCACTTTTTCTAAAACATCCTCATCCACTAAATTTTGCTCATACAATGCTTCTGTGATCTGTAAAATATCTAGAATTGAATGCATACTGACCCCCAATTCAGACAAAGCTTCTTCAGCTCCTTCCATTCTATTTACAATTACATATGCATCCTTTATTGAAATGTTAACTTCTTTTAGTGATTTTATTGCATTTACGACTGAACCGCCAGTAGTTGCAACATCATCAATCATAATTACTTTCATTCCATCATGAATTTTCCCTTCAACTGATTTTGAAGTACCATAATCTTTTGGTTTGCTTCTAACATAGATTAATGGTTTTACAGTTTCTATTGCTAATGCTGATGCAATTACCAATCCACCTGTTGGAACCGAAACAAAAGAATCAAAATTATCTAATCCTATATTTTGAGCAATCTCATTTTCAAGATATTTCACCATTTTTCTAAATTCATGAGGATAGCTGGGAACCAGCCTTAAATCTACATAGTAAGAACTCTTTTTTCCACTTGCAAGTGTAAATTCTCCAAATTTTATTATGCCTTTTTGATGCAAAAACGTTGCAAACTCTTTTACAAATTCCATGCCAAAATTAACTACACTGGATTTATTTTGGTTTGTATTATCGATGAATTATGCCTGAAATCTGGTTAAATTATGGTGTCACAGATGTTGTTTTGGATATAAGGGCAGAAAATTTAGAGCAAAAAATCGATTCTGATGGAAAAATTTTGGAGGATTCTGCAATCAATGAAAAACTTAACTCTATTGATTTGTCAAAACCTCTGGAACTGGTAGTTTTACATAATTCAAAATCTATTCAAAAAATCGTCTCTTCTCTGTTTACTTTGTGTGAGCAAAAATCAAAACCATTTCCGAAAATTTTCGCTGAGAAAAAAATCTTGAATTTAGTCAAAGCAGGACTTCCTGAAGGAAGCTCAATTAATGAATTTAATGACGTTGATATTTCAAATTCAAATCTTGTATTTATGGGTGAAATGGAATTTGATGGATTATTTGGTTATGAAACCATTTCAACTCGTCTTATCAAAAAATTTGGTTTAGACTATATGCTTTCAGCATATGCTAAAAGACAAGGAAATTTGCCTGTACCAGGACATCATACTGAAAGTTTAGTAGAAGCAAAAAAGTTCACTGATAATTTTGAAATTCAGGGAATTGAAATAGTTGCAAATTCCGAAGGAATAATTGATTTTTCAATCGGTCATCCATCTGAAACTCTTTCTGCTACAAAAACTTTGGAATCTCACTCAATCAAAGATGTGGGAGAGCATAAAACTATGATCATTAGCACTGGCAAAGATGCAAGTAATTTTAATTTGGGAAGATCACTTTCTTCTCTTTGGAATTGTTCTAGCGCAATTAAAAAAGATGGTCTTGCAATTTTGGTAGCTGAATGTAAAGGTGGATTAGGTTCTGATGCAATCCAACAATACATTGAAGATAGATTAACTTTGGAACAACTACGAAATCCCACTAAATACCTTAGTGGAATGGAAGATTTGTTATTCCTCTCAGAAATGCAAAAGAATTTTCAGATTGGTCTAGTTTCAATTTTACCTGAATTTTATGCCAAGAAATTAAACCTGATTTCCCTACCTGGAATAAAATATTCTATGGATTATATTCTAAAAACACAAGGAGCTAGACAAAAAGTTGTAGTTGTTACAGATGGTGCTAGACTTTTACTAAGGTAAAAAATTTGGTAGAAAATCTGATGGTAATGGTGCACATAAAATTGCTAATCCTATAATTCCAATATATGCAAGTTTTCTGTTTCTTGAAAGTGGTGAAATATCATCAAGTGGAGTTGCACCTGGATTTCTTGAACTCATAATGAGAATTAGCATTGCCATTAACCAATAATTTAACAAAACAAGAATTGCCATACTTCCAAAAGTTGCGTATCTGTGTAGTTTTGGACCAAGTAACGTTCTTGCCATATGTCCTCCGTCTAATTGCCAAGCTGGAAGTAGATTCAAAAACGTAATTAAAAATCCAATCCATGCGGCAAACATCACTGGTGTCATAATTACTTCATGTCCTTCTCCTCCCTTTCCAAACAATGCCAAGCTAGCAGTCATTAATAGTGGCTCTCCTTGATTCCATTCTATTAATTTGGAATCAGCAAAAAATCCTGCTGCAATATCTTGATCCAATATTGGTGCAGTGTATGCCCCATAAATTGAAACTATCACTGCAATTATTAATCCTGCAATAGGGCCTGCAATTGCAACGTCAAACAAAATTTCTCGGTTAATTGTTAACCCTCTTGATTGAATAAATGCCCCAAATGTTGGGATTCCAATTACTGGCAATCCTGGAATAAAGTAAGGCCACGTTGTTTTCAGTCTGTGTATTTTTGCAGCACTTATGTGACCAAGTTCATGAATTCCTAAAATTCCCAACAATGATAATGTGTAGACTCCTGCCATTTCTAGCGGATCGCCAATTTCTACTACCGAATTTGTTCCTGATGTTCTATAGTATCCATCGATCATTACAAATGAAATTACGACTGCAAACAATATGCGAGGAGTCCATGCAGAACTCATCCACTTTCTCTGTTTTTTAGGTGAAAATTTCTGAATTATTACGTATTTCCCCCCATCTCTCTCTTCTAATTTTCCAGCATAACTCATGTTCTCTAACCTTCTTGCTAAATCCTCAAACTTTGATTTGAATTCAAAATCTTCTATTCTGAACTCTAGCGAAAACTCCGTTTTTGTAAAATCGCTGACCTCAAATATGGATCCAACTAATGCAACAATGTCTTCTTGTGAGGCGTCTTCCATCTGTTAAATGCTACATCTTTCCATTAAATGGTCTTTTGGTTTAAAAATAAATATTGATACTCTTAATCTATAGTATGCAAGTAATTCTTAGACAATTGGGAGATTGCAATATTAGAAGAGCAGAACC
>CAZBBN010000034.1:0-9308 GCA_964490195.1 uncultured Nitrosopumilaceae archaeon | reverse complement strand
TTTTAAAAATAGTAGACTGGAAAAATTCCCCCAGTCAGGGATTGACATACACACTATGGTCGGTTTGATTTGTATTTACTGAATTTACATAATAAGAAAATGGTACATTTTGCGATTGTACCAAGAATTTATCCTTTTATTGTGATTCAATTAATTAATTCCATGAAAGCTGCAGTTATTCAATTCAAAGCATCTACAAAAAAAGAAGATAATTTAAAAAAAATTCTTTCATACATTTCAAAGGCTGCTGCAAAAAATGCAACAATATGTGCATTTCCAGAATTTATGATGTTTTATACAAACTCTTCTCAAACTCCAAAACAACTCGCAAGTTTATCTGAGACAATTAATGGAAATTTTGTTACAACAATTGCAAAATCTGCAAGAGACAATCACATCCAAGTTATAGGGTCGTTTTATGAAAAGAGTAAAAAGAAAGATCGTGTATATGATACTTCATTTATAATTGACAAATCAGGTAAAGTAATTTCTACATATAGAAAAATTCATCTCTATGATGCATTAGGATTTAGAGAATCAGATAAAATGGTCTCAGGATCCAAAATTGCAAAGCCTGTAAAAACATCTATTGGAAAAATTGGTATGATGATATGTTATGATTTAAGATTTCCAGAGATGTCAAGGTCACTTGCTGTTGCAGGCTCTGAAGTGTTAGTCGCACCATCAGCTTGGGTTAAAGGTAACATGAAAGAGGAACATTGGATTACAATTAACAAAACACGTGCAATTGAAAATGGATGTTATGTAATTGCACCTGATCAAGTTGGAAATATCTACTGTGGAAGAAGTATGGTCGTTGATCCATATGGTAAAATTTTACTTGACATGAAAAAGAAACAAAGAATTGGTTATGTCAATATTGATTTAAACAAAGTAAAACAAACACGAAAAGTTTTACCATTACTCAAAAATAGAAGAACAGATGTTTATCCTACTTTGAAGGCTTGATTTCTCTACTTTTACAATTAAAATTTGAACATTGTTTAGTCCATTTTTGATTTCTTGAATAACGAAAAATTATCATTGGCCATTTACAAACATCACATGGATTTTTTGTTGCCCTCAGTCTTGCTTTTTGTAATAATGGTGATGAGGCTTTACATCCACCATAATAATTTGAACATCCCATGAATCTTTTTCTTGTGGTTCTAGATCTAATTATCATTAATTCCCCAAGCTTACATTGAGGACATTCGACCAGTCCATTTTTAGGAGAATTTGTTCCAAGAATTATGTATTTTTTCTCTTTTGATGACCACGAAAGATACCCATTAACATCCAAGTATTGAATAATCTCTTTTTTGAAGATACTGGTTTTTGACTTTGTAGTTTTTACTATGTGTCTTACAATAGTTTTTTTAACATTAACAGTTCGAAGATGTATTCTCTTTGATGGCTTTTTCAATAATGAATATACTAAAACAATTTTTATAGGGACTTGGGTCAGTGACATTTGTGGAAAAGGTCTGCGTTCTTGGTGCTGGTAGTACCAAATATGGAAAATTAAGTGAAAGTATTGCTGATATTACTACTCAGGCATCAGTTTCAGCCATAGAAAGCGCAGGAATTTCTCCAAAAGATATCAAAGCATCCTACATTTCAAACGTCTTTGGTGTTGCTGACAAACAGGTCCATATCGGTCCTGTCTTAATGAGCAGATTAGGAATTCCAGATAAACCATCATTAACTATAGAGTCTGCATGTGGAAGTGGCTCCGTCTCTTTTAGAGAAGCATATGCCAATGTTGCAGCTGGATTTTATGATTGTCTTGTTGTAACTGGTGTTGAAAAAGTAACTCACACAGGAACTGAATGGACTACAACTTACTTTGCATATTGTTCTGACTTTTTTTATGAAGGTCAAGCTGGTGCATCATTTCCTGGCTTGTTTGCATCTATGGCAAGAGCTTACATGACAGAGTTTAATACAACTGAAGAAGACTTTGCAAGAGTAGCAGTAAAAAATCATGATAATGGTTTCCTTAATCCAAAAGCTCACATGCAAAAGAAAATTACGATTGATGATGTGATGAATTCTGCAGTAGTTGCAAGTCCTCTAAAACTATATGACTGCTGTCCATTCTCTGATGGTGCAAGTTCTGTTATTCTTTGTTCTGAAAAGTTTGCAAAAGAACATGGTGGTGACTATATTGAAGTAATTGGATCTGGTAGAGGTGGTTCACCTGCTGCATTGCAAGGACGTGAACAAATGACAACAATTCCTAGTACAACTATTGCAGCATCAGATGCATACAAAATGGCAGGAATCACTGCAAAAGATATTGACTTTGCAGAAGTACATGATTGCTTTACAATTGCCGAAGTGGTTGATACTGAAGATTTGGGCTTTTTTGATAAAGGACAGGGTGTTCAAGCTGTTCGTGAAGGTAGAACAAAATTAAATTCTGATATTTCTATTAATCCATCAGGCGGTCTTAAAGCGAAAGGACATCCAATCGGAGCAACAGGTGTTGGACAAGTAGTAGAGATATTTGATCAACTAACTGGAAAAGCTGGTGAAAGAACTGTTAAAGATGCAAAAATTGGTTTAACTCACAACTTTGGTGCAACTGGAGCAAGTTGTGCTGTTCATATATTCCAAAGTGTATAAAATGACTATTGAAGAACAACTTATTGAATATGCCAAACAAGGTAAACTTCTTACTCACAAATGTACTGAATGTGGATATCTTCATTTGTCTACAGCATATTATTGCAAAAAATGTGGTAGTAAGGGATTTGAGGACGTCGTTTTAGACGGTGTAGGCTCAGTTGTTACCTATACCATAATTACTGTAGCCCCTGCAGGCTTTGAAAAATACACTCCATATGCCTTTGTTGTACTTCAACTAGATGACACAAATTTGAGAATTTCTGGATTTATGGCAGGAATTGCCACCCCAGCAGATCTACCAGTTGGAACTAGAGCCAGAATAACTGGTTTTGAAGATGGTTGTGGAATCATCATTAAAAAGCAGTAAAATAATTTGTTTGAATTATTAAAAAAAATTAAAATCGATTCTTAATAATTTTGCATATCTGATAATCTTCATGTCTGTTGAAATCACATGTGGTAAATGTGGAGAGAAGATCACAAATATGAAAATGTTAAAATCTCTGAAAGATGTTATGAATCCAACTAATGGAAAATGTCCCTCATGTGGACAGAAACTTTCTACATCAGAATTTTCACTTGATGTTCAAGAAAACTGATCAAAAAAATCTTAAAGTGGATCATTTTTAGATTTTTTTAAAAAAACAATTATTAGATTTTTAAAATTTTTATCTGCTCATTACAAATCTGATCAAAAATGTTCAGAAATGATCTAGTCACAAGTCTTATTTACTCCTTAGTCAAGAAAAAAAACATGAAGATGAGTGACGAGGATTTAGAATTAGATCTAAATGCTGATTTAGATGATGATTTAGATTTGGAATCTGACATAGACTCTGATTCATCACCAAAGAGAAGTGGAATTTTACAATCTACCTCAAAACGTGTGAGGATGATCTTTTCTGTAATGGCAAGTCCAAATAGAATAGATATTCTTAGAATTTTAAATTCTAAAGGACCTTTGACCTATTCTGAGTTAAAATCTCTAGCAGGATTCAAGTCAAAAAAAGAAAGCGGAAAATTTGCATACCACTTGAGAAAATTACTCAGACAATCACTTGTTGCACTAAACAAATCTGAAAGACGATACACAATTACGAATCTTGGAAAACTAGTTTTGAGTTTAGCAAGACAAATCGAAGAAAGATCAATTATTGAAAGTGGAAAAATGTATGTTAGAACATCCCATCAATCAATTGAGGAATTCAATTCACACAAAATTATTCAATCATTAGTTCGTGAAGGAAGCCTCCCATTGGAGCTTGCACAAAAAATCACTGAAGAGGTTGAAAATAGAATTTACAAATATCAGACTACATATCTGACTGGCTCACTTATCAGAGAAATGGTGAATTCCGTTCTCCTTGAGCATGGTCATGAGGAATACAGGAACAAACTTGCACGCCTAGGCCTGCCTGTTTATGACGTTCAGGAGATGATTTCTAATTTAGACAATGTCGATAACGGCGCTGAAGGTCTCCTCTTTAACACAGGACAAAGAGTATTTGCTGAACACCTACTTACAAACATCTTACCAAAAGATGTGGCAGATTCTCATCTTTCTGGAGACTTGCATATTACTAATCCTGGAATTTGGTCTATGATTCCTGATACAATATTTGTAAATATCAAAGAATTAATCGAAGATGGAATTAATCTTGGTGGAAAATATCTTGACGTATCAAGAATTCCTGCATCAAAACAACTTGATGACATTACAAGTTCATTATCTATTGTTATTGCTCTTCTTTCAAAAGAAGCTTCACAAGAAGTTGTAATTGATGGATTGGTGCAATTATTCACAAAGCATTCAAAGTATCTTCCAGAACTTGAACAAAAACTTACTGGTGCATTTGCAACTGCATCTACAACTGCAAAATACAACAAAACAAGTACAAAGGTATCAATTAGGTTACAATTAGGAACTGATACAAAAATAATTAATTCAATTATTAATGCATACAAAAATTATACAAAGATTACTCCAATTCCAAAAATTGGTTTGATAATAGATGTTGACAAAGGAAAAATTACTGATGTTTCAGAATCAATATCTGAAATAATTTCCATTGGTGGACATGTAATGTTTGCTAAAGGACAAACTTCTAGCTCTGGTGTTACAAATGGATCTACAAAGATTACCTCACCACTTTCCATAAACTTGGAATCTGTTTCAATAAATCTTCCAAGACTTGCATTTGAATCAAACAAAGATGAAACTTACTTTAGAGCTAGACTTGCATTACTAATGAAGCCTGCACTATCATCTATGGCATTAAGAAAGAAAGAAATCTCAGATCTTACCAGAAGAGGACTAAACCCAATTCTTGCAAAGAACACCCAATACATGCAAAGAAGTTCTGTTTCACTTGTTGTAAATTTGGTAGGACTCAAAGAGTCTGTCTTTAACATTCTTGGATTCCAAGATAACAAAGAAGGACGTGATATTCTTCATAAGGTAATTGAAACCGCAGTTGATGTTGGAGCCAAAAAAGGCAAAGAATTAGGTGACACTGTTGCAATTTGTATGACTGAAACTGAGGCATCTGTCCGTTTTGCTACTCTGGATGGCGAAAAATATGGCAAAAATTCTGTCTTAAATTCAATGGAGGATGACTCTTATTCTCAGGGTATAGTCATCAATGCTTCTGAAATTGCCAATTATACTAACAAAAGTGAGCCTATAGTAGAATCTAACAAACTCTCAAAAATTCTAAATGGAGGTTTACTTGTGACTTTGCAAATTGATAAAGACGCAAAGGTTGCTGAAATTAAAAAATCACTTGAGAAAGCATCAGAACTTACAACTTCTTTCAAGCCTGTAAGAAAAATTGCGATATGTGGTGAATGTGGATTTAAAGATGAACCATTTGTAGACAAATGTCCAAAGTGCAAGTCTCCATATGTTGTCTGATATTTATAAATGAAAAACTAGTTACGATCATTTCTCAAATTTTCTTGATCATAATCAGACGTATCGATCTTATCATTATCATCAAAATTATGCCAGTATGAATTTCATAGTAGCGGTGTTAAAAAAATTGACTCATTAAGGGGATAAGATCAAAATTTTTCGAGCACATAAGTTATATCCACACTGGTTCTAATCAACTCAGAGAAGAATTATCTTATCACTTAATTATTAAAGAATCTTCATGAAGGATCAAGATATAAACTCGTTAGGTGTAACAATCTTCTAGAAGCCACTAGGTTTTCTTCTCGGCCAACTAATGGATTAACCAATTAATTTATCTAGTTATCCTTTCATGGGAATAAAAGATCTTAAGGTGTAGAAGACTAACTATTCTCACTAATTGATCAGAATTGATTTAGAATATGAAAAATGATAGATCTTATTCATACCTACACTGATTTTACTCGACAATTCTTATCTGAGAAATATTGTACGATCATCGTATGAATTTATGAGAAAATCTACTAAAGCCACTACTCCAACATGGGTTGTAGCATTGTCAATATTTTTCCACCGAATTTAACGAAATATTTTCAGAATCATTTATACCCATATTCTTTCTAACCCTGGCGGGGAGATTATAATGGACAATTCACAAATAGAAAATACGATCATTGAGATTCGTAAGCGCAGTGGCGCTGTAACGGCTTTCAATCAAAATAAAATTTCAAATGCCATATTTCAGGCATTGGCTGCCACCTCTAAAGCCGATCGTGGTATGGCCGATCAACTAGCAGAGAATGTAGTTAACAAACTAGTTGAACAAGGATTTACCAGCACTAGAATGCCTACTGTTGAAGATATTCAGGATATTGTAGAATCAACTTTAATTGATAGTGGAAATAGCGATATTGCAAAAGCATACATCGTTTACAGACACGAAAGAAGAAAACTAAGAGAGGAGAAAATGAAGGTCTTGAATCTAAAGACCCTTGACCCAGTTTCCAAAAAGTTTGATCTGAATTGTCTTAGAGTTTTAGCATCAAGATATCTTTTCAGAAATGCAAAAAATGAGATTATTGAATCTCCAACTCAAATGTTTGAACGAGTTGCAATTCTGGTGGGAATTGGTGATATTCTATATGATTCACAAATCTTTGACAAATCAGGAAACATCAAACAAGATGTAGAAGAAGCAAAATCTTATCTTGAAAAACTAGATGCATTTGACTATAAATTCAAAGTAGGAGATTATTTCTTCAACAAATGGCATTTTAGATCTTTAATCAATCACTACGTGACTCTTGCAAACAAAGGTCAAATGAAGGTAAGCTTCAAAGATCTTTTGATATTACTTGCAGGAAAGAAACTTGATAGTTATGCAGACAAAATCACTGAATACTTTGAGCTGATGACTGCACAAGACTTTCTACCTAATTCACCAACTATGATGAATGCAGGTGGAAGATTAGGCCAACTATCAGCATGCTTTGTACTTGGAATGGAAGATGGCATGGAGCAAATCATGAAATCTACCTCTGATGCAGCATTAATCTTCAAATCAGGCGGTGGTGTTGGAATCAATTATTCCGATCTTCGTGAGGAAGGAGACATTGTAGCATCCACTTCAGGTGTTGCATCTGGACCAGTATCTTTCATGAATATTATCAATACAGTGACTGAAGTAGTCAAACAAGGAGGAAAAAGACGTGGTGCAAACATGGGAATCATTGAAGCATGGCATCCAGATGTTGAAAAATTCATTACAAACAAAACAGAACCAGGCATTTTAGAAAACTTTAACGTAAGTGTTGGTATCTGGGAAGACTTTTGGCATGCACTAGTGAATACTTCTGATGGAAACTATGTCTTACGTAGTCCACGTGACAAAAAACCAGTTAAAGAAATCAATGCACATCAGCTAATTGATCTGATTGCGCTTTCTGCATGGAAGAGTGCAGAACCTGGATTGATCTTCTTTGATCAAATTAACAAATACAACGTATTTGCAAAAGCAAGAAAAGCACCACTAAGAGCAACAAATCCATGTGGTGAACAAAGTCTCTATCCATACGAATCTTGTAATCTAGGTTCTATCAACTTGGTAAATCTTGTCAAGAGACAAGCAGATGGAACTTATGAATTTGATTGGCAAAGATATGAAGAAACAATCAGAAAGACAACAAGATTCTTAGATAACATCATTGATGTCAATACATATCCAGTACAAGAAATTAATGTAGCATCAAAAGAGTCTAGACGTATTGGACTTGGAGTGATGGGCGTAGCTGATCTTTTGTACAAATTAAAGATCCCATACAATTCCCAAGAAGGATATGAATTGCAATCAAAACTATCTGAAGCTCTGTCATACTATTCAATGGAAGAAAGTGTAGCACTTGCAAAATCTCGTGGTGAGTTCCCACTATGTTCTAAAACAGAATACCCAGAAGGTAAGATTCCAATTTCAGGATACTATGAAAAACCAAAAGAATCTCATTCTTATGAATGGGATCCACTGATTGATAAAATCAAAAAACATGGTATCAGAAATGTCTTGACTACTACGGTAGCTCCAACTGGTACACTTTCAATGATTGCAGACTGTTCAAATGGAATGGAACCTGCATTTGCTCTTGTATTTGAGAAGAGAGTTACTGTTGGAAGATTCTTCTATACAAACAAGATTCTAGAAGAATCTCTTAAAGAAGCTGGTCTCTACACTGATGAAATTCTTGAAAAGATTGCAGACAACTATGGTTCATTGAAAGGATTAGATGAAATTCCTCAATGGATGCAGGATGTATTTGTTACAGCAATGGATATCCATTGGGCTGATCATCTTATGGCTCAAGGTGTATGGCAAGACTGGATTGGAAATGCAATTGCAAAAACAATCAACATGCCATATGATGTAACAGTAGAAGATGTAAAATCTGCATATCTACTAGCACATGAAATAGGACTAAAAGGAATGACTGTTTATCGTGACGGTTCTAGACACAAACAAGTCCTTCACATGACTAGTGAAAATGCAACAAAGATCTTTGAGGTAACACCAAGTGAGTACATGACTACTTATGTCACTGAAAACATTACAAATCCATACATCAAATCCCAAGTCAATGCTTCACTTGCATTAAAAGTTCATGATGAAGAAATCAATATAGAACCTCAAAAACGTGAAGAGGTTTCAGAAGATCGTTTATGTCCAACGTGTAAAAACAATCTAGTCTTTGTAGAGGGTTGTAGTATTTGCATCGAATGTGGATACAGTGGTTGTACTTCTGGATAAATAACAGAATCACAACTTTTTTACTTCCTTTTCATTTTGAATCCATGTGGACAAGAAAATCCTAGGCATAATTGCAGGTATAGTCGTAATAATTGCAATAGCATCGGCAGTTTTAGCCATACCAAATTCAGAAATCACCCCACAAAAAACTAATGAAAAAATTGGTCTTGTAATTAATTCACCAAGTCAATCTATTACTCTGCAAAACTTGGATCAAATTTACTCTGAAGCTTCAAGTTCAGGAATTGGAAGAAGCAATGTCTATCTTTTTTGGAATTTAGTTGAACCAGTACGTGGAGAATATGATTGGAAGCAATCTGATGTATTAATGAGTTTTAACAAAAAAAATAATCTCAAAGTAACACTTTATTTTTCTGTTATCAATGGTGAAACACTTGGACCTTTCCCGAATTGGATTGGGAAACCATCAATACTATCCCTTGGAGAAGATAGAGTTGTTAGTGT